>NZ_JASGSR010000098.1:0-30795 GCF_040446015.1 Bradyrhizobium sp. INPA03-11B | reverse complement strand
GCACAGCGCTGTGCCCATCAGCTTGCGAGGCGGTGTCCTGCGCGAGCTTGCGCTTGATGCGGTCGATGGGCAGGCGTGGCAGCCACAGGCTGAGGATACGCCGACGGTTCACTGAATTGGCACTCATCACATTTCCATTCCATGATCCATCGCCCGACCGGGCCATGACGATTGCGCACGAGTTCGGCCTCGACGCGCGGCGCGCCCCAAGGGCTCGCGGCATTGCCAGGCGGCGAATGCGCCGCGCGCACGATCCAGCGCGTTTCCGCGGTCGAGGGAATTGGCGTTGCCGCGATCCGCAGCATCAGCGCGGTGACGCCGGAGGCTTGTGCGGCCAGGGTCAATTTGCGGCTGGCGACGAGATCGAGCTGGCGCGCCTGGCCCCAGATTTCGAGCACGACGGCGCCGAGCGCATCGCAGGCAAGCGCGTCGGCCGCGGTGCGCAGGCCGCTGTCGACATCGGCGGCACGCACCGTGACCAGGAGGCGCGGATCGAGGCCGAGCTCGGCGAGCCCGCGCATCGACAGCGCGCCGTTCTCGCGATCGGAAAAATCCTGCCGCACCCAGACCAGCGGCTTGCGCGCCGATATCAGTCCGGCGAGCCCCGCGATGAACCCGGTCGCAGCGCCGCCCTGATGGCCGGCCGCGAACACCTCGTGCAGCGCGGCCGGCGCAAGTCCGCCGCGCAACATCGCGTCCGCGCCGGCATGACCGAGCGCGATGCGGTCCGGCATCGCCGCATCCGATGGCGCCTCGATACGCGCGATGCTGCCGCGCAGAGACGCAAGCGTACCCGTGCGTGCGCCGTTCATGATGCGCCGCTCCTTCTCAACCAAAATTTGAGGCCGTCACTGACCAGAACAGAGAACCAGAGACTGGCTCATTTGTTCATGGTATGTTCTAATATAAAGCTAACAGGGCCCGCGGAGTCAATCGGATTAGTGAGCTCAGTGATTCATGAGTGGAATCAATGGGATTCAGACGCAGCCGAACCGGATGGGCCGTGATCTTCCGCAAGTCAGGCGCGCCGGCCCCGAAAATGGCGGCGTGACGGAAACGGAGCAATCGCATGCGTATCATTGTGCTCGACAACGACACCGATTTCGAAGGCTGGCGCAGGGCCGCGCGGCGATTGGCGTTGAACGACGTGAAGCCCGCGGAGGTCACCTGGACCATCCGCCGCGATGACGAATTGTCGTCCGCATCCTGCATGAATGAATTGCCTGACGTGCCGCAGGCGCAGTTCAACGTCCCGGCCAAATTCGTCGAGCTCGCAAAGGCCGCGATCCTGCATCGCAATGACGAGCGCTTCTCCCTGCTCTATCGCCTGCTGTGGCGGCTGCGCAGCCATCACGACCTGCTCAGCGCGACTGACGATCCTGATGTCGCCGAGGTCCACGCCATGGCGCGCGCGGTCTATTGCGACATCGACAGGATGCACGCGCATCTCCGCTTCCGCGAAATCGGCCGCGAGCGGACGGCGCATTACGTCGCCTGGTTCGAGCCGGAGCATCGCATCGTCGAGCTCGCCGCACCTTTCTTCGCCGGCCGCTTCGCCGACATGCCGTGGTCGATCCTCACTCCCGACGTGTCAGCACATTGGGACGGGCACGCGATCTCGATCACGCCGGGCGTCGCCAAATCCGAGGTGCCGTCCGAGGACCGGCTCGAGGAGGCCTGGCGGCGTCATGACAACGGCCTCTTCAATCCCGCGCGGCTGAAAGTGATGGAGATGCCGCAGGCCTATTGGAGGAACCTGCCCGAGGACTCGATCATTAAGCCGCTGATCGAAGACGCCATGCGCATGACCAGCGGCCCCTTCATCGCCCGCAAGGCGGCGGAGCCGCGGAAGCCGCAGGATCCGCCGATGGCCCGCAAGCAAACTCAGGATGCACAGGCGCGCGACACCATCGCTGCCCTGCGCGACGAGGCCGCCAATTGCCGCGCCTGCCCGCTATGGCAGGACGCAACCCAGACCGTGTTCGGCGAGGGACCGCAAAGCGCGACGCTGATGCTGGTCGGCGAGCAGCCCGGCGACAAGGAGGATCTCGCCGGCCATCCCTTCGTCGGACCGGCCGGGCAGATGCTCGATCGCGCGCTTGAGGACGCCGGCATCGATCGCGCCACGGTCTACATCACCAACGCGGTGAAGCACTTCAAATTCGTGCCGCGTGGCAAGGTCCGGCTGCACCAGAAGCCGAGCACACCGGAAATCCGCGCCTGCCGGCAGTGGTACGAACGCGAGCTCGCCGCCATCAAGCCGGAGCTCGTGGTGGCGCTCGGCGCCACCGCAGCGCAGAGCGTGCTTGGCAAGATCACTCCGATCAACAAGAACCGCGGCCGCCTGATCGATCACGACGGAACCAAGGTGCTTGTCACCGTGCACCCGTCCTATCTGTTGCGGCTGCCCGACGAGAAAGCCAAGACGCTGGAATATCAGCGCTTTATCGACGACCTGAAAATCGCCGCAGGACAGCTCCGCCGGTCCGATCACGCGGCTTGAGTTCCACAAAACCAGCGGAACCGAACTAACCACACGTCAACGTGAAATTGTTCTCAACGCTGACAAATACCTACAACCTTGAATTGATCCGTGGTACTGTGACGTGTTCCGCAGGTATCGGGCGTCATGTTCACGCCATGACGTACCCTGAGGCGGGCGCGCTGCGCGGTTTGCTAGCCCCGATCGTGCGGCGCGCCCGCTCATCCTGCCTTCTCATTCCTCCCCGCACCCGCATCTCTCTCACTGCACCTTCCTCACCTGCAACGCCCCTCACTCGCGGCGCCGCCGGATTTCCGGTTGACAGAAATCCTGTCCCAGCTCTGCCGTCGTGGTCTCGCGGCCGCTGTGACCTCAGCTGCATGCGGCAGGTGTGACCTCGCTGCACTCAGTGTGACCTCACGGCACAAAGTCTTGTCCTGCGAAATGAACGCGAGGCATCTCCGTCGTCATTGCTGACCTTTTGTTGCTGAAGATTGCCACGAGGCCGCGAAGGCGCATGGGCCTTCAATGCGTTGCGCAACAATTCGGCGCGATGTCCACCGTCATGGCCGGGCGCCTCATTTCGCGGGGCGGATTTCAATTGCTTGTCATATGCATCGATCAAAATCGGAGGCATTGGGACAGGAGTTTTACCATGAGCGATATGGCGTTACCCGGCTCGATCGAGCCCGCCTTGAAAAAGGGTCCGGACCTCGACAAGGGCTTCCACCCCATGACGGGGATCATTTATTTGGGCGTGGTCGCGGCCGCGCTGCTGTTCGTTGCCTACAGCATCTATGCCGACGTCGACGCCACCGGCACGCGCGTCACGTCGTTCCTGCCCTACATCATGCTGTTCGTTGCGCTGCTGATCGCGCTCGGCTTCGAATTCGTCAACGGCTTCCATGACACCGCCAACGCGGTCGCCACCGTGATCTACACCCGCTCGCTGCCGGCGCATGTCGCCGTGGTCTGGTCGGGCATGTTCAACCTGTTCGGCGTGCTGCTC
This sequence comes from Bradyrhizobium sp. INPA03-11B, assembly GCF_040446015.1. Taxonomy (NCBI): domain Bacteria; kingdom Pseudomonadati; phylum Pseudomonadota; class Alphaproteobacteria; order Hyphomicrobiales; family Nitrobacteraceae; genus Bradyrhizobium; species Bradyrhizobium sp. INPA03-11B. Next base: position 27,304 of record NZ_JASGSR010000098.1, on the reverse strand, counting down.
TCGAGCGGCGCCGTCGCGTTCGGCATTGTGTCGCTGCTTCCGGTCGAACTGATCCTGCAGGTCGGCTCCAGCGCCGGCTTTGCGATGGTGTTCGCGCTGCTGATCGCCGCCATCATCTGGAATCTCGGCACCTGGTGGCTCGGCCTGCCGGCCTCGAGCTCGCACACCCTGATCGGCTCGATCATGGGCGTCGGCATCACCAACGCGCTGCTGCGCGGCCGTGACGGCACCTCGGGCGTGGATTGGTCGCAGGCGACCAACATCGCCAAGGCGCTGCTGCTGTCGCCGCTGTTCGGCTTCGCGCTCGCCGCTGGTCTGCTCTACGTCCTCAAGATCGTCCTGCAGCGCGCGACGCCCGCGCTGTTCGGCGAACCGGTCGGCGATCAGCCGCCGCCGTGGTGGATCCGCGGCATCCTGATCCTGACCTGCACGCTGGTCAGCTTCTTCCACGGTTCGAATGACGGCCAGAAGGGCATGGGCCTGATCATGCTGATCCTGATCGGCACCGTGCCGACTGCCTACGCGCTGAACCGCGCGCTGCCAGCAAGCCAGATCGAGCAGTTCGCCGCGCGCTCGACCGCGGCCAGCAAGGTCATCGAAGGCAAGGCCGCCGGTTACAACGTGCTGGGCAATCCGCGCCCGGCCGTGACCAACTATGTCGCGCAGCACCAGATCAACGAAGGCACTTTTCCTTCGCTCGCGGTGCTGGTGAACGACATCGGCAAGCAGGTTGCCCAGTATGGATCGCTGGCCAAGTTCCCGGCCGATGCGGTCGGCAACACCCGTAACGACATGTACCTGGCGTCCGAAGCGATCCGCTTCCTGATGAAGGACAAGGAAGCCGAGCTCTCCGCTGCCGACGTCGCCACGCTGACCGAGTACAAGGGCTCGCTCGATGCCGCGACGAAGTTCATCCCGAGCTGGGTGAAGTTCGCCGTCGCTATCGCGCTCGGCCTCGGCACCATGGTCGGCTGGAAGCGCATCGTCGTCACCGTCGGCGAGAAGATCGGCAAGACCCACCTGACCTACGCACAGGGCGCCTGCGCCGAGATCACGGCGGCAGCGACGATCGCGGCGGCCGACGGCTACGGCCTGCCGGTCTCGACCACGCACGTGCTGTCGTCAGGCATCGCGGGCACCATGGCGGCCAACGGCTCCGGCCTGCAATGGTCGACGATCCGCAACATCGCAATGGCCTGGGTGCTGACCCTGCCGGCCGCGATGATCCTCTCGGGCGTCCTGTACTACGTGTTCTACCACGTGTTCTGATGCCCCATGCTTTCGGCGCGGCAACGCGCCGGACGAAGGGCCCGCACCTCAGGTGCGGGCCTTCTGCTTTCTGCTGTCATTGCGAGGAGCGAAGCGACGAAGCAATCCACGCCTCCGCAAGTATTGAGATGGATTGCTTCCGCCTTCGCCAAGGCTTCGGCGGACAAGTCGCTTCGCTCGCAATGACGAACCGGCGAGCAGCGTGACAAGGACCGCTCAGGCAGCGTAAGCCTTGCCGACCTCCGCCAGCAGGCCGCGCGCCCATTTGTGCAGGCCTGACTTGGCCGTCCGGGCGCTCCAGTACATGTCGATCGAGATCGCCACACGGAACGGCAGCGACGCGACGTGCAGCCCGCCTCGCATCGCCCGCGCCAGATGATGCGGGATGGTCGCGACCAGCCTTGTGCCTGTGATGATCCGCTCCAGGCTGTCGTGGTTCGGCAGGCTGACCATCGGCGCGATCTCGATCTTCCGCGCCTTGAGCGCCGCGAGATAAAGCGGCTGCCACTCGCCGCTATGGGTGATGAAGACGTGCGCGGCCTTGGCATAGGCCGACAGCGCGATCCGGCCGCGCGCCAGCGGATTGGCCGGATCCATCACGCAGACATAGTGGTCGGTGAGGAGATGGCGGCGGAAGACACTTTCGCCGACGATCCCGACCGGGCCGAGCACGATGTCGCACTGGTTCTGCTTGAGATGGACGTCGCCATGGCCGGCGGCATCGAGCAGGACGAGACGAACCTGCGGTGCGCCCGAACGCAACCGCGCGCTGAATTGCGGGATCAGGGTCTGGCGCTCGTGATAATTGCAGGAGATCGTCACGCTGCCCTGCACTGTTGCCGGATCGAACTCGACCGGTGAGGCAAGCCCGTCGATCTCGCCGATCATGTCCCGCGCCCAGCCGACCAGCGCCGCGCAGCGCTCGGTCGCCGTCACGCCATTGCCGTTGCGGACGAACAGCTGATCATGCAGTGCGCCGCGCAGCCGTTCGACCGCATAGCTGATGGTCGATTGGTTGACGTCGAGGCGCTTGGCTGCTGCCGAGAACGAGCGCAGATCGTAGACCAGCACGAGCGTCCGCAAGGTCCCGATGTCGATCGGATCGATCGAGGAATTGGCCGCCACGTTGCACCTCCCGTATTGCCGGCGGCCCAGCCTACCACACGGTCATGGAATAATTCGATGGGCTATATCAATCTTATCGAATTGAGCGATTACCCGTCCGGCACTAGCCTTCGCAAAAGCGCTCCGGGAGGACCAATGGCCAGCAGCGTGCCCGTCGTCACTGACATCGCCTATCAGGACCTGCTCGACGACCCCTATCCGATCTTCCGCCGCCTGCGCGAGCTGGCGCCGGCGGTCCATGTCGAGGCCGCGAAGCTGACGCTGGTGACGCGCTTCGACGACATCACGCGGATCGAGCGCGATCCCGCGACCTACTCGGCCGACAATCCCGCCTCGCTGGTCAACAAGGTGATGGGGCCGACCTTCATGCGCAAGGACGGCGCCGAGCATACGATCGGCCGCAAGGCGATCGAGCCCTCGTTCCGCCCGGCCACGATCAAGGAGCACTGGGCACCGCAGTTCACCGCGATCGCGGAACGGCTGATCGATGATCTGGCGGCAGCCGGTGAAGCCGATCTGTTCGCCGCGCTGGCCGCGCCGATGGCTTCCCTCAGCCTGATGGCGATGATCGGCTTTCGCGCGATGCCGTGGCAGACCCTGGCGGAGTGGTCGCAAGCCTTGATCGACGGCGCCGGCAACTACGCCGCCGATGCCGAGGTCGATCGCAAGGCGATGCAGGCGAGCGCCGATGTCGACGCCGCAATCGACGCGGTACTCGACGATCACCATCGCCACCCCAATCCTTCGATCCTGTCCTCGATGATCAATGCCGATCCGCCGATGCCGATCGAGGCCATCCGCGCCAACATCAAGGTGATCATCGGCGGCGGGTTGAACGAGCCGCGCGACGCGATCCTGACGCTCGTGCTCGGCCTATTGGAAAATCCGGCGCAAAAGGACAGTGTGCTGGCCAAGCCGGAGCTATGGCCGGCCGCGCTCGAGGAAGCGGTGCGCTGGATCTCGCCGATCGGCATGTATCCGCGCCGCGTCACCCGCGATGTCGACCTGTCCGGCACGGCGCTGCCCGAGGGCCTTCAGATCGGCCTCTGCGTCGGTGCCGCGAACCGCGACGGCAACCGCTTCGCCGAGCCCGATCGCTTCGACGTGACGCGGCCGAAACAATCGCATCTGGCGTTCGGCGCCGGACCGCATTTCTGCGCCGGCACCTGGGTGTCGCGGCTCACCGTCGGCAAGATCGTGGTGCCGATGCTGTTCGCGCGCCTGCACCATCTGCGCCTCCGCGAGGAGGCGCCGCCCGTCGTCCGCGGCTGGGTGTTTCGCGGACCGGTGACGCTACCGGTGCGCTGGGATGCGTGAGGAGAGCACCTTGCCAAGGCGCCGCTGGCAGTGAGGAAGAAACCCGTCATTGCGAGCCAACGGGTCGCGCGAACGCGCCCGATGACAGGCTCCGCGAAGCAATCCATAGCCACGCAAGCGGAGATATGGATTGCTTCGTCGCTTCGCTCCTCGCAATGACGGTTGGAAGCGCGACGCTGCTGGCAGCGATCACGCCGCCAGCGCGTCCTCCACGATCTTCACGAAATACGAGGTGCCGTACACGATCGCCTCGTCGTTGAAATTGTAGGCGGGGTGGTGCAGGCCCGCGCTGTCGCCGTTGCCGCAGAAGATGAAGGCACCGGGCCGCGCTTCCAGCATGTAGGAGAAATCCTCGCCGCCCATCAGCGGCGGCATCGTGTGCACATTGCCGTCGCCGGCCACTTCCCTGGCGATCCGGGTGGCGAACTCGGTTTGCGAGGGGTGATTGACGGTGACGGGATAGCCGCGCTTGTAGTCGAGATCGATCCGCGCGCCGGTCAGCTGGGCCACGCCCTTGACCACTTCGCCGATGCGCTTCTCGATCAATTGCCGGACTTCCGGCGTCAGGGTGCGGACCGTGCCGCGCAACACCGCGGTCTGCGGGATCACGTTGCGGGCGTTGCCGGCGTGGAATTCGCAGATCGAGATCACGGCGGAATCCAGCGGATCGACGCTGCGCGACACGATCGATTGCAGCGCGGTGATGAGCTGCGCGCCCACCATCACCGAATCGATGCATTTGTGCGGCCGCGCGGCGTGGCCGCCGAGCCCTTCGATGTTGATGTTGACCTCGTCGGTGGACGCCATGATCGGGCCCGGACGGATCGCGAACGAGCCGATCGGAATCCCCGGACCGTTGTGCATGCCGTAGACCTGCCCGATGCCGAAGCGATCCATCAGGCCGTCCTTGATCATGGCGGCCGCTCCTGCCCCGCCCTCCTCGGCGGGCTGGAAGATCACCGCCACGTCGCCGGCGAAATTGCGCGTCTCGGCGAGATAGCGCGCGGCGCCGAGCAGCATCGCGGTGTGGCCGTCATGGCCGCAGGCGTGCATCTTGCCCGGCGTCTTCGAGGCGTAAGGCAAATTGGTCTCTTCGTGGATCGGCAGCGCGTCCATGTCGGCGCGCAGGCCGATCACCTTGACGTCGCCCCTGGCCGGCCCCTTGTTGCCCTTGATGACCCCGACCACGCCGGTCTTGCCGAGCCCGGTCACGACCTCGTCGCAACCGAATTCCCTGAGACGGTCGGCCACGAATGATGCAGTGCGGTGCACATCGTAGAGCAGCTCGGGATTTTCATGGATGTCGCGGCGCCAGGCCTGGATATCGGGTTGCAGATCGGCGACGCGGTTGACGATGGGCATGAGAATTCTGGCCTCGAAGGTTGAACTTCAGTGCCTCTCTAGCATGCAAGAGCCGGTCCACCCAAACAGATGTGACATGCCGCCGGCTGGGGCCCGCATTCGCAAACGGGATACGACACGGTCCCCGGACACAGCGTGATTTTGCGCGAGCCGGCCAAGGCCAGGACTGATACGATCGCACCCGACCAAAGCCTAATAGTGCCGGAAAACGCGCGCGCGGATACTACCTGAAGTTTCTGCACCGAAATCCTCCCACCTGCAAAGAGGGGCGGCTGCATGACGCCGGATCAGGCGGTCCTGCTTTCCACCATCATCCTGCTGGTGCCGATGGGTTACTTCCTGCTGGCGGCGCCGGCATTTCTGCTTGTGAAGCTCGACATCCCGCATGTCACGCGCCTGCTGCGCGGCATGTTCAACGCCTACTTCCTGGTGCTGGCGATAGCCGGCGTGATCGGAACGCTCGCCTTTGCCGCCGCTGGCCGGCCGGCTACAGCGCTCGGCATCGCCCTGATCGCGGCATTCGCGGTGCTGGCGCGCCGCTGGTTTCTGCGCCGGCTCGATGCCGACGCGGATGCGCGAGACTCCGGCGATCCGACCGCGGTGCGGCGGCTGCGCCGGCTGCATTGGGGCGGCATGCTGTGCAACGCGGTCCAGGTGTTCGCGCTGGTCGCCAGCATTCCCTACATGGCGCCGCTACCTTGATCGCTATGCCTCGCCTTTCCGATGCGGATCGTATTTCGAAAGCACGTCCTTGAGGTAATCCCGGCTCTTCCATTCCGGCGCGGGCGGCTCGTATCCGGGCCGGGGAACGAACGGATTCGCCGGCACATCAGCTGAAGCGCCCATCAGGTCCGGAATATAGCGCGGGCAATTCGGAAAGATTTCGCATTTGACGCGGACGACGACTTTCGCGCCATGATGCCGGGCAAGCGCTTCCGCGCTGTCGTCGATCGTCGCCTTGCCTCGGATCCGCGTGCGAAACGTCTTGCCGTCGAGGCGGACGAACAGCAAGCCGACATTCGGGTTGCGGTGAATATTGCCGAGCGTGCGGTACATGTTGTTGCCGTCATACTCGGGGTACTCGAGCGTATCGGGCCCGGTGATCTTCACGAAGCCGGGATCGCCGGACCGCATCGAACAATCGACGTTGTCCTGATAGCTCGTCGCGACGAAAAAGAACTGCGTCTCTTCGATGAGCTTGCGATCCTGCTCCCAGAATTCGAAGTGGAGGCGATGCTTCTCGAGGCCGTCGGCGACGCGACGACCGTCGAAGCGGTCCTGCAACTCACGCATTCCGTCGTGGTAGAAAGGGGCGCGGATCGGGTCTTCCACGGGGACTCCTCCAGCAAGGTAAGCAATTGATCTGCGAGTTCTGGCGCGGTGTCTTGCGCGTACCCGGCCGCCGCAGACGGCTATTTCTCCGGGGCCTGCCGGTCGAATGCGCTCAGCACCGCAAGCGTCATGGCCGCAACACCGGTCTTGATCGTCGGCTCCGGCACCGGCGCGAACAACGGCGAGTGGTTGGACGGCAATGGTGGGCCGCGGCCTTCGCGGGCGGCGGCGACGCGCTCCGGCTCATAGATGCCGATATTGAAGAACATCGATGGCACCCCGGCGCTGACGAATTCCGAATAATCCTCGCTGGGCGTGCCCGGCGGTGACGGTTCGAACTTGTCGCCAAATGCCGCCTTCAACACCTTTTCCGCGGTGCCGACCACGTTGGGATCATTGATCACGGCCTTGGTCCCCTCGGTGATCGAAATCTCCGGCTCCGGCGCATTCGACATGGCGGCGACTGCCTTTGCCGTCCGCTCGATGCCGGCAAGCATCTTGGCGCGCACCTCAGGCTTGAAGGTGCGAATGGTGCCGAATAGCACCACATCGTCGGGAATGATGTTCGACGCGGTGCCACCGTGAATTGCACCGATGCTGACGACGCCAAATTCGGTCGGGTCCTTTTCGCGGCTGATCACACTCTGGACATCGACGACAAAGCGCGCGGCCATCATCACGGGGTCAATCGTCGCCTGCGGCACCGCACCGTGTCCGCCGCGGCCATGGAATTTGATGGAGAGGCCATCGGCGGCGGATGAGCCGATGCCGACGCGATAGCGCACCGTTCCATAGGCGAACGGGCCATCGTGCAAGGCGAAACCGACATTCGGCTTTGGAAACCGCGTGAACAGGCCATCCGCCAGCATGGCCTTGGCGCCCGAGACGATTTCCTCGGCAGGCTGGGCGATGAACATCAGCGTGCCGTGCCATTGGTCTTTTAGGCCGACCAGCGTCTTGGCCGTCCCCACCCAGCTTGCCATGTGGACGTCGTGGCCGCAGCTGTGGGCCACGAAGGTTTCGCGTCCCTGCCAGGTCGTCTTGTCGTGGCTGGCATAGGGAAGCCCGGTCTTTTCCTCCATCGGCAGCGCATCGAGCTCGGTGCGCACCATGATGGTGGGGCCCTCGCCATTCCTGTAGATCGCGACCAGCCCGGTCTTGCCGACATGCTCCGTCACGTCGAAGCCAAGCGCCCGCATTTCGGCAGCGAGTTTGGCCGCGGTCTTCTCCTCCTGAAAGGCCATTTCAGGATGGGCGTGAATATCCTTGTAGAGCGCGTCGAGTTTCGGATAGTCGGCCTCGACCGACTTCTCAATGGCGCTCTTCAGCCTTGCGACATCAAGCTCGGCATTCGCCCGGTGCGGCAGTGACGCGCAGAGCGCGGCGGACGCAAGCAGCGTGAGAACCATTTTGGTCATGGCAATCGCTCCAGCTGAAATCGTGACACGGCGTTCCGAATGCCGCACTCCATCACAGGCGGGGCTCGGCGGCCTGATCTAAGCAGGCAACGCGATCGGAAACAACGGCCTGGCGAGCTAGCCCGACGTCAGCATCTGGCTGCGGATCTCCTGCGCAGTGCGGCGCAGCGGCAGCAGGAATTTCTTGCGCGCGCCGGCTTCGCTGACCGTGCCCGAGATCGTGTTGACGCTGAGCGCCGCGACCACGGAGCCTGCGGGATCGCGCAGCGGCACCGCGATGCCGCAGATCGCGGGATCGAGCTCACCGTCGACCCAGGCATAGCCGTCGCTCTCGACCCGCAGCAGCAGTTCACCGAGCCGTTCCGGATCGGTCACGGTGCGCGGCGTGACCTGCTTGAAGCCGCCGGTCGCAAGATAGGCCTCGCGGGTGCCGGGCGGCAGCGCCGCGAGCATGACGCGGCCGAGCGACACCAGATGCGCCGGCAGCCGACTGCCGACGCCGAGATTGGCGGAAAGAATCCGCCGCGCCGGCAGGCGTAGCGCATAGACGATCTCGTCCTCGTCGAGCACCGCCATCGCGCAGGACTCGCCGATCTCGTTGCGCAGATTTTCCAGCGCACGCTGCGCATGGCCCCAATAGGGCAGCGCGTTGAGATAGGACAGGCCGAGCCCGAGCGCGCGCGGCCGCAGGCTGAAATAGCGCCCATCGGAAGCGCAGTATTTCAGCGCCACCAGGGTCGCGAGGATGCGGCGCGCGGTGGCGCGGTTGAGGCCGGCGGTGTCGGCGGCCTCCGCCAGCGTGTGCCGGCCCGGCGGCTTGCCGAGCGCCTCGATGATCGAGAAGCCACGCGCGATCGCGCGCACGAAGCCGTCACTCTCTTTGCTCATCGCGTTTTGCTCAAGGCTCTGCGGGAGATTTTGGTTCTGCTCATGACATCGCAGGCTGCATGGCTGCCTGCACATGACGCGGCGCTGCCCGCTTGTCAGGGGCACCCGACCGCGCTAGCGTCAATTCATAGAGCGAATGAACTGTTCGCCTGGCGAACTAAATAGCAGGAGGATACACGATGGCGCAAGCAGAAAGTTCTGCGGCCACCCCGTTCGAGACCGATTTCTGGAAGGACGCGAAGCTGCGCAAGATGTGGGACGACATCGTCCCCGGCGAGCCGCGCAAAACGCTGCCCTACACGCTGACGCAGGAGGCGATCGCGCTGTACTGCCGTGCGGTCGGCGAGACCAATCCGCTCTATCTGGACGAAGCTGCCGCCAAGGCCGGGCCCTATGGCGGGCTGATCGCACCGCCCGCGATCCATATCCTGCTGATGTTCGCCTGCACCCCGGCCGACGACTGGATGCGCTCGCCGGGCACCGTCAATGCCGGGCAGTCCTGGAGCTACAACATCCCTGCCCGCCCCGGCGACACCATCACCCTGCAGGCCCGCGCGCTCGACAAGTTCATCAAGCGCGAGCGGCTGTTCGTGGTGCACGACAACGTCTTCTTCAACCAGCATGGCGACGTGATATGCTCGGGTCGCGGCCAGACCATCCGTCCGATGTAAGGAGGATCACGATGACCTCAGCGAATTTCGATGCTCTCAAGGCCGGCGACACCATCGACGGTCCCGCCTTCGCGGTCTCGCGCGAATCGATCCGCCTGTTCTGCGATGCCTCGCTCGACTACAACCCGCTGCATCTCGACGACGACTACATGAAGGGCGATTTTGGCAAGACCAATTTCGGCGGCATCATCATGCACGGCATGAACAATTTCGGCCTGATCTCGCGCATGCTGACCGACTGGGCTCTTCCTGCGGGCGCGATCCATCGCAGGCTCGAGACGCGCTGGCTGAAGCCGGTGAAGCCCGGCGACACCATCCGTCCCGCAGGCACCATCAAGGCCAAGCAGACCACGGCGAAATCGCGCTGGGTGCTGGTCGACGTCGCCGTGCAGAACCAGCGCGGCGAAACGGTCGCCGCCGGTGAAGCCATGCTGGAGTTTCCGGCGAGCTAGCGAAGGGCATCACATCGCGCAGCAAGCTTCGCCTCGCCCCGCCTGCGGGGAGAAGCCGGAATGCATCGCCAGATGCGTTCCGGGTCAGGGGGAGCCTCCGCGGACCCAGCTCTCTCCGTCTATGCGGAAGCAGCCCCTCACCCCAACCCTCTCCCCGCAAGAGCGGGGCGAGGGAGCGTAGCGCCGTCGCGGCGCCACCCCACTCAACAAATCAAAAGAAATACTTGGAGGTTTCGATGCAGGATGCGGCCCAATCGCGGCTCTATGGACGGATCGCCTGGCGCCTGATCCCTTTCCTGCTGGCGTGCTACACGGTGGCGATCATCGATCGCTTCAATATCGGCTTTGCCAAGCTGCAATTCCTGCACGATCTGAACATCGATGACGCGGTGTTCGGACTCGCTGCCGGCATCTTCTCGGTCGGCTATGTCGCGCTCGAAGTGCCGAGCAATCTGCTGCTGGTCAAGGTTGGCGTCCGCAAGACGCTGCTGCGGATCATGGTGCTGTGGGGCGCCGTCACCGTGCTGCTCGCGCTGGTACAGAACCAGTATCACCTCTATCTGCTGCGCTTCCTGCTCGGCGCCGCCGAAGGCGGGTTCTTCCCGGGAATCCTGTATTACCTGACGCTGTGGTTTCCGGACCGCGTGCGCGGCCGCATGACGAGCCTGTTCGTGATGGCAGTGCCGCTCGGCGGCGTCATCGCTGGCCCGTTGTCGGGCCTGATCATGGACCACATGCAGGGCATCCACGGCCTGCATGGCTGGCAGTGGCTGTTCGTCCTCGAAGGCGTTCCCGCGGTGCTGCTCGGCATCGCCGCCTATCGCTATCTCGCCGATGGACCGCAGGCCGCAAAATGGCTCAGTGCCGACGAGCGACGGCAGGTGGCAAGCGATCTCGCCCGCGACCGCGCCGCCACCCCTGGCACGACCCGCAGCTTCGCGGCGGCGCTGCGCGAGCCGCGCGTCTATCTGCTGTCTTTCATCTATTTCGCGTTCTTCTGCTCGCTCAACACCATCCTGCTGTGGACGCCGACGCTGCTGAAGCGCGTTGGCGTTGCGACCACGACCGAGATCGGCTGGCTGAGCGGCGCGATCTCGGTCGCCTCGGCGATCGGCATGGTCGCGATCGGCTACAGTTCCGATCGCACCCGCGAGCGGCGCTGGCACGTGGTCGCTTGCGGCCTCGTCGCGGCGGCGTGCTTCATCGCCTTACAGGCCGCGCAAGGCAGCATCCTGCTGACCGTGACGCTGCTGGCAATAGCATCGATCGGCATCTTCGCGATCCTGTCGCTGTTCTGGACCATTCCCAACGCGATGCTGGAGGGCAGCGCGGCGGCGGGCGGCATCGCGCTGATCAGCGCGATCGGCTCGTTCGGCGGCGCAGTGTGCCCTGCCCTGATCGGCTGGATGAATGTCGCGACCGGGAGCATCTACGCACCGCTCGCCCTCGTCGGCGCGCTGCTCGCGATCGGCATGCTGACGCTGATCGTCTGCGTTCCCCGAGCGAGACATCAGGTCACACTGGCCGAACCGAGCCGTCCCTGATCATCCAGCGCACGCCCGGCATCCATGGGTCGGGCTTGTCTCGACCGGCTGCGTCTGACTAATAGGAAGTCAACAAAAGACGCTTGCCGGGAACGAGGACATGCCGCGAAGGCTCGAGGGTGATTTCGACTACATTATCGTCGGCGCGGGCACGGCGGGCTGCATCATGGCCAACCGCCTGTCGGCCGATCCAAACAAGCGCGTGCTGCTGCTGGAGGCCGGCGGCAAGGACAACTGGATCTGGTTTCACATCCCGGTCGGCTATCTCTTCGCGATCGGCAATCCGCGCTCGGACTGGATGTTCAAGACCGAGGCCGAGCCCGGCCTCAACGGCCGCGCGCTCGCCTATCCGCGCGGCAAGGTGATCGGCGGCTCGTCGGCGATCAACGCCATGATCTCGATGCGCGGCCAGGCCGCGGATTACGATCACTGGCGGCAGCTCGGCCTCACCGGCTGGAGCTACGAGGACGTGCTGCCGGCGTTCAAGAAGCTGGAGGATCACTTCCTCGGTGCAAGCGAGCATCACGGCGTCGGCGGCGGCTGGCGCATCGAGGCGCCGCGGCTGTCGTGGCAGATCCTCGATGCGGTCGGCGATGCCGCGGAGGAGATGGGCATCAAGCGCATCCCGGATTTCAACACCGGCGACAATGAAGGCACCAGTTATTTCCACGTCAACCAGAAGCGCGGCCGGCGCTGGTCGTCGGCGCGCGGGTTCCTGAAGCCGGTGCTGAACCGCAGCAATCTCAGGCTCGAGACCGAGGTGCTGGTCGACCGCCTGATCATCGAGAGCGGCCGCGCCGCCGGCGTGCTGTTCCGGCAAGGCAACGAGGTCGTCGAGGCGCGCGCCAAGGGCGAGGTGATTCTCTGCGCCGGCTCGATCGGCACCACGCAGGTGCTGCATCGCTCCGGCATCGGCCCGGCCGAATGGCTGTCGCCGCTCGGCGTCGACATCGTGGCCGACGTGCAGGGCATCGGCCATAATCTGCAGGACCATCTGCAACAGCGCGCGATCTACAAGGTGTCGGGTGTGCGCACGCTGAACGAGACCTATTACAACCTGGTGCGCCGCGGCCTGATGGGCCTCGACTACGCGTTCCGCCGTCGCGGACCGCTGACCATGGCGCCGTCGCAGCTCGGCATCTTCACCCGCTCGGATGCGACGCGCTCGCGCGCCAACATCCAGTTCCATGTGCAGCCGCTGTCGCTCGACAAGTTCGGCGATCCCCTGCACCGCTTCCCCGCGATCACGGTGAGCGCCTGCAATCTGCAACCGACCTCGCGCGGCACGGTGCGCATCCGCTCGACCGCGCCCGACGACAAGCCGTCGATCGCGCCGAATTACCTGTCGACGGACGACGACCGCCAGGTCGCGGCCGACGCGATCCGCACCACGCGCAGGCTGATGAAGCAGAAGGCGCTGGAGAAGTATCATCCCGAAGAGTTCCTGCCCGGGCCCTCGGTCGCCGATGACGACGCCTCGCTCGCCAAGGCCGCCGGCGACATCGGCACCACGATCTTCCACCCGGTCGGCACCGCGAAGATGGGCACGGCGAACGATCCGATGGCGGTGGTCGACGAGCGCCTGCGCTTCTACGGCCTGCACGGCCTGCGCATCGCGGATGCTTCTGTCATGCCGACGATCACCTCCGGCAATACCAATACGCCGACCGCGATGATCGCCGAGAAGGCCGCTGCGATGATCTTGCAGGATGCAAGATAGCAACCCATGATGCAGCCGCAGCGGATTTTCGTTGGCGATGCCGGATCGCAGATCGCGCTGGCACGATGGGGCGATCCCGCGTCGGGCAAGCCTGTGGCGCTGCTGCTGCACGGCACGGGCTTTGTCGCCGAGGTCTGGACCGAGGTCGCGGAGGCGCTCGCCTCCGACTACACCGTCTATGCGCACGACCGCCGCGGCCACGGCCTGAGCCACAAGCCGGCCGCCGACCGCTATCACTTCCAGGATTTCGCCAGTGACGTTTGCAGGGTGGTCGAACGCCTCGACCTGAAGAACATCTACGGCATCGGCCACAGCGCCGGCGCGACCGACCTGCTGCTTGCGACGAAGCTGATGCCGGACCGCTTCGCGCGGCTGTTCGTGACGGAGCCGACCGCGATGAACCCGCACGCACTGCGCGGCGGCGACCTAAGCGACATCTCGAACGCGTCCGTGCAAGGCGTGCTGCGCCGCCGGACCGAATTCGACAATGCCGACGATCTGTTCCGGCGATTGCGCGCCGCGCCGACCTTCGCGACGTGGACTGAGCCGTCGCTATGGGCCTATGTGCATCACGGCTTTGCGCGGCTCGACGACGGCCGCATGCAGCTGCGCTGCACGCCCGAAATCGAACAGGCGATGCTGAAGCCGATCTTCCAGGCCATGGAGCAGATCTACACCGGCGATGCCCGCGGCAATCCGTTCCCGTGGTTCTCCGAGATCGCCTGCCCTGTCCGCATCGCCACCGCCGAACAGTCATGGCCGATCTACAAGGAGATGGCCGACCGCGCCGCAGCGCTGATCCCGCACGCGAGCAGATGGACCTTCGATGGCGTCGGCCACTGCGTCGCACAGGAAGCGCCGGAGCTGATGGTTGCCGCGCTCAGGACGTTCGCGACGGGTGCGGACTAGCGCAGTCGGCACGCGCGACGCCGCAAAAAGAAATCGCCGTCCCCTTGCGGGGACGGCGGAAGCCACTCACGCAGTACTGGAACTGTCAGAGCGTTTTCGAGCGAAGTGGATGCCGGCTCGCGTGAAGAAAACGCGTCAAACAAGAAGCTAGTGTTTGCCGTGATGCTCGGCGTGATGCCGGCTCGCTTCGGTGTGGTGATGCTGGGCATGGCTGGCGTGGCCATGGGCGCTGTGGGCGTGGTGCGCCGCCTTCTCGTGATTGCCCTCTTGGTGGTGCTTGGCGGCTTCGCGGTGATGACGCGCCGCGTGCTCGTGATGCTCGGCTGCCTGGTGATGATGCTCAACGCCTGCGTGGTCGCTCATGATGATCTCCCGGTGTGGCGAATGAAGTCTGCCATCTTTAAGCAGGAGCGCTGACATTATGCTGACGGCCGCAAGACAGCTGTGTTGCGGCCGTTCATCTACGTTGCGCGGCATCGTCATGCTGCGGCGCGCATCATCGCCACAACATTCACCGGTCATTCCGTCGGCGGAAAGCGATCGAAGGCCGGCAGCTCGTGCGCCGTTTCCATCCAGCGCAGCCGCTCCGCGACCTGGATGTGCATCGTGGCCGGCGCCGCGCCGGGATCGTCATAGGTGCCGCTCTGGATGTCGATGAACCCGGGCAACATGTCGCCGTTGGTGTAGAAGAGCCCGCTGCCGCAATTCGTGCAGAAGTACCGCCGGCCATGCTCCGAGGACCGGTAGATCCTGGGCTCGCCCTTGGTCACCTTGAGGGCGTCCTCGGCGACCATCACCCAGCCGACCATCGGCGCGCCGGCATGCCGCCGGCAATCGGTGCAGTGGCACAGCGCGTGGACGGCCGGTTCCCCGCTCACCTCGTAACGGATCTCACCGCAGTGACAGCCTCCGGTGACGTTGCCCATGTTTTCCTCCGACCAATCAGTGGTTTGGCCGGTCGATAGCGTTACAGGCCCAAGGCCTTCAATGACGCATCTTGCCCTTGCGGCCAGCTGTCGCGCGGCCGGATGGGCACCGATCACGCGGCCGGCCGCCCGGTTCTCACGAAATCGTCATCCCTGCCCTCAACCCTCTCCAAAGCCGCGGGAATAAAGCCCCGGCCGCTCCGATCACCTCCCCGGAAACCCAATCCCTGGGCCCACGGGAGACTTGTCATGAGCGGACACGATCACAATCACCACGATGAGGAAAAAGGCGTCAGCCGACGCAAGGTGCTGGAATGCATGACCTGGGCCGGCACCGGCGTACTCTGGACCGTCACCGGCGGCGTGCCGCATTCGCTCGGCATCGTCGGCTCGGCCGCCGCGGCCGAAGCCACCACCGGCATGACCTTCATGCAGATCAGTGACAGCCATGTCGGCTTCGACAAGCCGGCCAACCCGAACACCATCGGCACGCTGGAGGAGGCCATCAACAAGGTCAAGGCGATGCAGGTCAAGCCGTCCTTCATGATCCACACCGGCGACATCACCCATCTGTCGAAGGCGTCCGAATTCGATGACGCCGATCGCATCATCTCGCAGGCCAAGCTTGACGTGCACTACGTGCCGGGCGAGCACGACTTCATCGACGAAGAGGTCAAGCTCTACAAGGAACGCTACGGCAAGGGCACCAAGGGCCCGGGCTACTATTCCTTCGACGCCGGCGGCGTGCATTTCGTCGGCCTCGTCAACGTCGTCGACCTCAAGGGCGGCGGCCTCGGCAATCTCGGCAACGAGCAGCTCGAATGGCTCGAGAACGACCTCAAGGGCCGCTCCAAGTCGACGCCGATCGTGCTCTTCGCCCACATCCCGCTGTGGACGGTCTATCCGCAATGGGGCTGGGGCACCGAGGACGGCGCCCGCGCGCTGGAATACGTCAAGGGCTTCGGCTCGGTCACCGTGCTGAACGGCCACATCCACCAGGTGATGCAGAAGGTCGAGGGCAACGTCACCTTCCACACCGCGCGTTCGACGGCCTTCCCGCAGCCGGCGCCGGGTGCCGCCCCCTCGCCCGGCCCGATGAAGGTCGAGGATGCCAAGCTGCGCAGCATGCTCGGCGTCGCCAGCATCAACTTCAAGCAGAACAGCCAGCCGCTGGCGATCATCGACACGCCGCTGCAGGGCTGACGGACAAGGTTGAGGAAAGAGACGATGAGTACGATCAATCGACGCGACTTCGGGATCGCCGTGGTCGCGGCCATGCTGCTGCCTGTCACGGCGGCCCGCGCCGAAGATATCGCGGTCCACATCGACAACTTCTCGTTCGCGCCGAACCCGCTCGACGTGAAGGTCGGCACGACAGTGACCTGGACCAACCGCGACGACATCCCGCACACCGTGGTGTGCGCGGGAAAATTCCGCTCCAAGACCATGGATACCGACGGCACCTTCTCGTTCACCTTCACGGAGCCCGGCGAGTACAAGTATTTCTGCTCGCTGCATCCGCACATGACAGGCAGTATCAAGGTTGGGTAACGTGACCAGCCATACAATCACAGCCATGCCCGGCCGGTGGCCCTCAGCCCCCGGCCGGGCGCAAGCCGTCTCTCGACAAGCCGGGCAGGACACGATGGTTGTCAACGCGTCGCAAGACGATCCCGAAAAGGCACGGCGCTTCCGCGAAGCCGCGCTGCCCTACCTTGACGACGCCTACACCCTGGCGCGCTATTTGCTGCGCGATGCCGCCGATGCCGAGGACGCGGTGCAGGAATGTTATCTGCGAGCCTACAAGCATTTCGACAGCTACCGGGGACCTGCGATGAAGCCGTGGCTGTTCGCGATCCTGCGCAATGTCTGCCGCGCCGAATATGCCCGCCGCAAGACCGCCCCCACGCCGGTCGAGGAGCTGCCCGAGGGCGGCGACCAGACCCCGATGTGGAACGAAGCCCCGGAGACCCCGGAAAAGCAGATGCTGCGCCGTTTCGACGGCGACACCGTGCGCAAGTTGGTCGCAGCGCTCGCCGAGCCGTTCCGCGAGACCTTTGTGCTCAGGGAAATCCAGAATCTTTCATACCGCGAGATCGCCGATGTCGCCGCCGTGCCGGTCGGCACCGTGATGTCCCGTCTCGCGCGCGCCCGCGCCATGCTGCGATCAGCCTGGCTCGCGGAACAGGAGCAAGCGAAATGACCTGCGAGGAAGCCGAAGTGCTGATCCACGCGCTGATCGACGGCGAACTCGACGCCGGCCATGCACGCGAAGTGGAAGCCCATATCGAGGGGTGCGCGCATTGCGCCGCCCTGATGAAGGAATATCAGGAGATCCGCCAGGCGATCGCCGAGAGCGACGTCAGCTACAAGGCGCCGCTCGAGCTGCGCCGCAAGATCGAGAAGGCCCTGCCGCAGCCGCAGGCGGCGCCGAGCCGGCGCTCGGTGCTGCGCGGCTTCGCGATGGGCTCGGCGGTATCGGCGATGGCGGCGACGGGCCTCGTCGCGATCGTGCTGCGCAACGACGACGAGCAGCGCATCGAGAACGAGGTGGTGTCGGCGCATCTGCGCTCGCTACAGGCCGGCCATCTGATCGACGTGGTCTCGACCGATCAGCATACGGTCAAGCCCTGGTTCAACGGCAAGCTCGACGTCTCGCCGCCGGTGATCGACCTCACCGCGCAGGGCTTCACCCTGATCGGCGGCCGGCTCGACTACGTCAACGCTCGCGAGATCGGCGCCGTGGTCTACAAGCGGCGCCAGCACGTGATCAATCTGTTCGTGGCGCAGACGGCAAATACCGAACGCAAGACCGCGAAGGTCTCGACGTTGCAGGGCTTCAACATCCGTCGCTGGAGCGACCGCGGCCTGAACTATTGGGCCGTCAGCGATCTCGGCGCCGACGAGCTCAGCGAGTTCGGCGACAAGTTCGAGAGCGCGATGCGCGCGAACAAGGAAGGGTGAGTTTCGAACGCTCGCTCCACATCCGTCATTGCGAGGAGCTCGCGACAAAATTGCAAAGCAATTTTGCGCTGAAGCGACGAAGCAATCCATCTCTCCGCTTGCGGCGCGATGGATTGCTTCGCTCGCAATGACGAACAAGGCAAGTTCGTAGCCCGGATGGAGCGCAGCGCAATCCGGGAACGGTCTCGCAAGTATCGGGAACCCCGGATTTCGCTTCGCTGCATCCGGGCTACGAGAAAATTAGCTTACGCCGACTTGCGCACCGCGTTGTCGACCAGCGTCTTGCCGAGCGACCAGATCGCGCCGGGCACCTTGTGGCTGCCGGCGATCACGTCGTCGAACGACTTCTCGATCCAGCTGCAATCTTCCTCGGTGATCATCAGCGGCGGCAGCAGCTTGATGGTGTGGAGGCCGTGGCCGGCGACTTGCGTGAGGATCTTGTGATCCTTGAACAGCGGCACCGTGATGAGCTGGCAGAACAGACCCTTGTTGGCGGTCTCCAGCAGGTTCCACGACGCCTTCAGCCGCAGCGATTTCGGCGGGCCGAACTCGACACCGATCATCAGGCCCTTGCCGCGGACTTCCTTCATCAGTTCATAGCCCGGCACCATGCGCGTCAGCGCAAGACGGAGCTCGGCGCCGCGCTTGGCGGCGTTCTCGACCAGCTTCTCGGCCTTGATGACATCGAGCGTCGCGATACCGGCCGCCATCGCCAGATCGTTCTTGGCGAAGGTCGAACCATGCACGACCGCGCGGTCCATCTGGTTGAAGATCTTGTCGAAGATGTGCTTGCGCGTCAGCAGCGCGCCGATCGGCACGTGACCGCCGGACAGCGCCTTCGCCAGCAGCACCATGTCGGGCTCGATGCCCCAATGCTCGATCGCGAGGAATTTTCCGGTGCGGCCGATGCCGGTCTGGATCTCGTCGGCGATGAACAGCGTGCCGTATTTGCGGCACAGCGCCAGCGCGCCGGGCAGGAACTCGTCGGTGGGCATGTTGACGCCCTTGCCCTGGATCGGCTCGACGATGAACGCACCGACCTGCCGCGACGACAGCGCCTTCTCCAGCGCCTCGAGATCGTTGTAGGGGATCGGGGTGCAACCCGGCAGCAGCGGTTCGAAGCCGCTGCGGAAATTCGTATCATCGGTCAGCGACAGGGCGCCGTAGGACAGGCCGTGGAACGAATGCCCGCAATAGACGATGCCCGGCCGGCCGGTCGCGCCGCGCGCGAACTTGATCGCAGCTTCGACGGTTTCGGCGCCGGAATTGGCGAAAAACACCTTGTCCAGATATGGAACATGTTCCAGAAGTCGTTCCGCGAGCACGCCGGCGAGGGTCGAAACGTCGAGCTGCACGAGATTGGGCAGATCGGCATCGAGCACGCTCTTCAGCGCCTTACGCAGGTCCGGATGATTGCGGCCAATCGCAAAAACGCCAAATCCGCTCAATAGATCGAGGTAACGAGCCCCCTGACGATCGAAGAGGTATTGGCCTTGCCCCTTCTGGAAGCCGACGTCATAGCCGATGGTCTTGAGGACGCGAACGAGCTGCTCGTTGAGGTGACGCGTGTGCATGGCACCGCGCTGCCCCTCGCGCTCCACAAAAATCTCGGAAACGTCTAAATTGGAACTTACCATTCGTTACATACGTCGGTTGATGGCCATCTCGTCAACTTAAAACGCTCGCTAGCGGCGTTTTGACCCCCGCTCGGATCGTCTAGTTAAGCACAGGTTTGGACCATGTTGCACTGCCCAAGAACTTTCGCGCGTACAATAGCCTTTTCAGGTTTATTTTTGGCCACCGTATTATCACCGGCACTTGCAGCGGACCCGACCGGCGACTGGAAGGTCGCAGACGGTGTCGCCACCATCCGCGTCGCCCAGTGTAATGGCAACATGTGGGGTGCGGTGTCCTGGGAAAAAACCCCCGGCGGCAAGGATAAGAACAATCCTGATCCTGCGAAGCAGAGCAGGCCTACGCTCGGCATGCCGATCCTGATCGACATGAAGAAGAAGGCCGGCGCCGACGCGTGGGAAGGCCAAGTTTACAACGCGAAGGACGGCCAGCTCTACAGCTCGACCATCAAGCCGGTCGGCACCGATCAGCTCGAGATCCAGGGCTGCGTGCTCGGCTTCCTGTGTGGCGGCGAGACCTGGACCCGCGTCGGTCCGCCGATCCCGGTGAGCGCCGCCGGCAACCCGGCTGCGGCCGGCAGCCCGGCTGCGAAGGGCGCCGCTCCCAAATCGGCTGCGCCGCAGAAGACCACCGGCGCCGTGGCGCCTGCCACCAAGTCCGGTCAGAAGCAGGCAGCCGGTGCTCCGGGTGCCGCCAATGCGTCGGCGGACGCGGTGGGCGATATCTGCCTGCTCCCGGACATCGCGCGACCGACGCACTGATACCGACGCACCAGTCCGGCTCGGCGGCCTGCCGCCAAGCCGGACCGCCAACCCGTCAGGTGACGTCGTTGGCGATATCCTCGTCCTTGAGGGTTTCGCGCGGCTTGCCCATCAGCGCCGGCTGGAACAGCAGTACCGCCGCGAGCGTCGTGACGAGCGAAAGCGCAAGCAGCTTGCCCATGCTTGCGGTGCCGGGATGACTGGATAGCCACAGGCTACCGAACGCCGTCGCCGTGGTCAGCGCGCTGAAAAAGATCGCGCGCGTCAGGCTCGATTGCAGCAGGTTCGTCCTGCCCTGCCGCCATGCCGTGACATAGTAGATCTTGAACGCCACGCCGACGCCGAGCAGCAGCGGCAACGCGACGATATTGGCGAAGTTGAGCGGCAGCCCGATCAAGACGCAGATCTCCAGCGTGACGATGCCGGCGACCAGCAGCGGCACCAGCGTCATCAGCACGTCGACGACCCGGCGCAGCGTCAGCCACAGCAGCAGGCTGATCGTGACCAGCGCGAGAATGCCGGCGTGGATGAACGCATTCACGATGACGTCGCCCGACTTCAGGATCGACACCGGTCCACCGATCGCGGTCGGCTCGGCGGCGAGCACGGCGTCGGCAAAGCGACGCAGATTGTCGTTGTCGTTCGGATCACCCTTCGGCTCCGCCTCGACACGCATCAGGCCGTCCTTGGTCTTCCAGCTCGCCACCAGTTCCGGTGGCAGGTTCTGCAGCGTGACGGTCTGGGCCTGCAACGTGTTGCGGAGCTGATCGAACACGATCTTCATCGGCGCGACGAAGACCTCCTGGGCCTTGTCGCGGGTCGCCTGGGTCGAATCGGCAAGCTTCTGCAGGGCGTCGGCGAGCCGGCGCGCGGCAACCGCACCCGGTCCCTTGCCGTCGCCCGCGGTCTTGCGCAGGCTGTCGACCGAGCTCTTCAGCGACTCGACATTCTCCTGATCCGACGGTGCCGGATCGACCGAGTCCGGATTGAGCGCAGGGCCGAGCGTCTTGGCGGCCTGTGCGATCAGCTTCAGCTTGGCCGGCTGGTCGTCAGGCACGAAGCGGTCGAGCGACATCACGCGCGACACTTCCGGCAGCTTCTCGAGCTTGGCCTCGATCTTCTTGGCGTCGGCTTCCGAGTGCGTCATCACGTCGATGGCGTTGGCGCCGGTGTTCGGATCCTTCCGCAGGTCGAGGAAGGTCGCGATCGATTCCGCCTGCTTGTTGCGCAGATTGATCGGGTTGAAGTCGAACTTCATGTAGTGCAGCAGCGGCAGGCCCGCGAGCGTGACCAGCAGCGTGCCGACAATGATCGGGACACGATGCTTCTCCAGGAAGTTGTCGAGCGGCGCCAGGAAGGCGTAGCCGACGGGCTCCTTCTCGCCCGGCGGATTGAGCAGGTCGAGCAGCGCCGGCAGCACCGTGATGCTGGTGATGAAGGCCACCAGCATGCCGGCGCCGGCGATCTTGCCGAGTTCGGAGATGCCCTTGTAGTCGGTCGGCAGGAAGCACAGGAAGCCGGCTGCGGTCGCCATCGCCGCGAGCGACAGCGGCACCGCCGAGCGGCGTGCTGCGTTCTCGAGCGCGAGCGTCAGATTGTCGTTCTTGAAACGCTCGGAGCGGTAGCGCACGCTGAACTGGATGCCGAAGTCGACACCGAGGCCGACGAACAGCACCGCGAAGGCGATCGAAAGCAGGTTCAACGACCCGACCATCATCAGGCCGACCGCGGTGGTGAGGGCAAGGCCGATGAACAGGTTGACGAACACGGCGAAGATGATCTTGCCGGAGTGCAGCGCCAGCCAGAGGATGATCAGCACAATCACCACGGTGCCGATGCCGTTGGTGATCGCGCCGTCCTGCACCGTGGCGTATTCCTCGTTGGCAATCGGCACGGGTCCGGTCAGGCGCACGCGCGCGTGATACTCGGTCGGGAATTTCAGATCGGCAGCGGCCTGCCGGATCGCGTCGGTCGCGGCCTTGCCGGGCTCCAGCGCCGAATAGTCGATGATCGGCTTGATCTCGATGAAGGCGCGCTTGTCCGAATCGGTCAGCGGCTTGTCGCTGGTGAGCTCGCGCCACGAGAAGGTCGCGTTGCCCTTGGCGAGGATGGTCTCGACGGTCTCGGAGATCAGGTTGAAGGGCGGGGCTGCGTTGTCGAGCTTGACCTGCCCGCGCTTGACGCCCGCAAGGCCGGTTTCGAGCGCGCCGGTCAGTCCGCGAATCGAAGGATCGCCGGCCATGATCTCGATCAGCGGTGCGGCCGATTCGAGCTGGCCCGTGACCTTGCCGACCTCTTCGGTCGGCAGGAACAAGAGGCCGTTCCTCTCGAAGAATTCGCCGGAGCCGAGCGCGGTGATCGCCTCGAAGTTCTTCTTGTCGGCTTGCAGCTTCGCGGTGAGCGCCTTCGCGGCCGAGCTGGTCAGCTCGGGCGTCGCGCCCTCGACGACCGCCAGGATCAGCCGCTCGCGATCAAAGGCTTCCTCGAACTGGTTGTCGCGCTTGCGCCAATCCAGATCCGGCGAGATCAGCTTGTTGATGTCGGTGTTGATCGAGAAGTTGCGGGCCGTATAGAAGCCGGCCCCGATCGACAGCAGCACAGCGAAAATGACAACCGGAAGGGCAAAACGCGTACAGGTCCTAACAACGGAGACGACAATATTTGTCAGCACTTCGTTTCTTTCTAATCTCGGGGAAGCATGGCCGAAAACGCCCGCTCTGTAGCGGAGTTCCCGGGACCGATCTAATGTTGTTTTGGTTATCTTCCTCGACGAGATGGTGAGGAGGTTCCAAACCACAGGAACGGCCACGAGTGGCCGGTATAAACCGCATCAGTGGGCGATAAAGTGACGAACAAGTGAGGGGGACGGACGGTCGCAGGCCCGAAATCCACACTATATTACCTCAAATGCCGCCCTCACCGGCAGTTCATCCGCTCGAAGCGCTACCTTTTTGCCACAAATCCCTGTATTTCCATGCGCTTGGGGCGCAGATCCCGTGCAGGAACTGTGATGGCGCGGACATTGCAACTGACGTTGCGAGGTCCGACTTGTGGAGTGCGTTGCCGAAATGGCCGCAGGGCTTGGAATGAGGCTGGTGCAATTTGCGTAACGGACGACCGATGGAAGTGTTTCTTGCTCAGCCGCGCGGCTTCTGCGCGGGCGTCGTGCGCGCGATCGAAATCGTCGAACGCGCGCTCGCGAAGTATGGCCCGCCGGTCTACGTCCGCCACGAGATCGTTCACAACAAGCACGTGGTGGAAAGCCTGAAGAAGAAGGGCGCGATCTTCGTCGAGGACCTGTCGGAAGTGCCGGCCAAGGCGGTGACCGTCTTCAGTGCCCATGGCGTCGCCAGGAGCGTCGAGGAGGAGGCGGAAGCCCGCGACCTGCCCGTACTCAACGCCACCTGCCCGCTCGTCACCAAGGTCCACAACCAGGGCAAACGCTATATCTCGAAGGGCCGTGCCCTGATCCTGATCGGGCATGCCGGCCACCCCGAGGTCGAGGGAACCATGGGCCAGGTTCCGGGGCCGGTCCTGCTGGTCCAGAGCGTCCAGGATGTGGCGGAATTGCGGCTGCCGACCGACACCCCGGTCGCCTATATCACCCAGACCACCCTGTCCGTGGACGACACCAGGGACATCATCGCGGCCCTTCAGGCAAAATTTACAGATATTCAAGGCCCGGACATCAGGGATATCTGCTATGCGACACAGAACCGCCAATCTGCGGTAAGGGACCTAAGTAAGCTGGTGGACGTCATTTTGGTGGTGGGGGCCGCCAATAGTTCCAACTCGAACAGGCTTCGCGAAATCGGCACCGAGGTCGGCGTCGCGAGTTATCTCATTGCCGATGGGAGCGAGCTCAACCCGGACTGGCTGAAGGATGCCAAGGCCGTCGGCATCACGGCGGGCGCGTCGGCGCCCGAAGTTTTGGTCGACGATGTGATCGAGGCCCTGCGGCGCATCGGACCTGTTTCGGTCTCGGTCGTTCCGGGCCGTGAAGAGAATATCGAATTCCGGCTGCCGGCCGAACTGACTGCGGGCTGATCTGAACCCACTTCCCTTTGATAAGTGCAGAAAGAAAATCGTCTAATGGCTATACCGTTCTTCAAGGAAATGCGTATCGGCGGTTATCTGATCAAGCAGAAGCTGCTTGGCCGCAAACGCTATCCGCTCG
Source organism: Bradyrhizobium sp. INPA03-11B (assembly GCF_040446015.1). Classification (NCBI taxonomy): domain Bacteria; kingdom Pseudomonadati; phylum Pseudomonadota; class Alphaproteobacteria; order Hyphomicrobiales; family Nitrobacteraceae; genus Bradyrhizobium; species Bradyrhizobium sp. INPA03-11B. The sequence goes on along the minus strand of NZ_JASGSR010000098.1, from coordinate 2,834 downwards.
TGCTGATGCTCGAACCCTTGTTCCGCTGCAACCTCGCCTGCGTCGGCTGCGGCAAGATCGACTATCCCGATGCGATCCTCAACCGCCGCATGACCGCGCAGGAATGCTGGGACGCGGCCGATGAATGCGGCGCGCCGATGGTGGCGATCCCCGGCGGCGAGCCGCTGATCCACAAGGAGATCGGCGAGATCGTGCGCGGCCTCGTGGCGCGCAAGAAGTTCGTCTCGCTGTGCACCAATGCGCTGCTGCTCGAGAAGAAGCTCGATCTGTTCGAGCCGTCGCCCTATCTGTTCTTCTCGGTGCATCTCGACGGCCTGAAGGATCATCACGACAAGGCGGTGTCGCAGAAGGGCGTGTTCGATCGCGCCGTCTCCGCGATCAAGGCGGCGAAGGCGCGCGGCTTCACGGTCAACGTCAACGCCACCATCTTCGACGGCCATCCGGCCGAGGAGATCGCCAAGTTCCTCGACTTCACCACCGAGCTCGGCGTCGGTGTCTCGATGTCGCCGGGTTACGCCTATGAGCGTGCGCCCGACCAGGAGCACTTCCTCAACCGCACCAAGACCAAGAAGCTGTTCCGCGACGTCTTTGCGCTCGGCAAGGGCAAGAAGTGGAATTTCATGCATTCCGGCCTGTTCCTCGACTTCCTCGCCGGCAACCAGGAATACGAGTGCACGCCCTGGGGCATGCCGGCGCGCAACATCTTCGGCTGGCAGAAGCCCTGCTATCTGCTCGGTGAAGGCTACGCCAAGACCTTCAAGGAGCTGATGGACACCACCGATTGGGACACCTACGGCACCGGCAAGTACGAGAAGTGCGCCGACTGTATGGCCCATTGCGGCTACGAGCCGACCGCGGCCACCGCAGCGATCAACAATCCGCTGAAGGCGATGTGGGTCGCGCTGCGCGGCATCAAGACCTCGGGCCCGATGGCGCCGGAGATCGACATGTCGAAGCAGCGCCCGGCGCAATATATCTTCGCCGAGCAGGTCGAGAAGAAGCTCTCGGAGATCCGCCGCGACGAGGCTGCCGCCGCAGCCGCCAAGCAGCAAGCCAAGGCTTCCACGGCCGCGTAATCCGCGCCGCACAGCAAAGCAAAAGGCCCGGTCGCGATGCGATCGGGCCTTTGTTTTTGCGCCAAGTGCTTTGACTTTGATGTTCTGAGCCTGATGCGGCGAGCCCCGTCCCCGTCCGGGACAGCGGATCAGGCCGCCTTCGCCGTGATCAGAACGTCTTCCGCCGGCATCAGCACCTCGTTGCCGAGCAGGAAGCTGCGGCAGCTGCGCAGCGAGCGCAGCGCGCGGTTGAAGTCGATACCGGTCGACACCAGCGCCCGCAGCGTCCGCGGATTGCGCACGATGCCGCGCAGCACCTTGCGCAGGTCGATGTCGCCATTCGGCTTCACCGCCGATTTCGCAAGCTCCGGCAGCGCCCGGTGCGCGGGATCGCTGATCACGCGCAGCGCGGCGAACGGAACGCCTGCCTTGGCGGCATAAGCTGCCGCGATATGGCTCTCCATGTCGACTGCGGCTGCGCCCGTCATCGAGCGCAGCGCGGCCTTGCAGGCCTTCGCCGCGATCACCTCTTCCACGCCGGCAAGACCGCCGCGGACGATCCTGCGGCGCTTCAGCGCAGCGCTGGCGATCATCTCTTCGTTCAGGGCGGATGCCGCCAGGAAACGCGTATCGCCGGACATCACCTCGGTCGCGACCACGACGTCGCCGGACTTGAGCGACGGGTCGAGCCCGCCGGCCACGCCGAACGAAATCACGCCACGGAAGGTCGTCGGATCCAGCGTCGCCAGCAATGCACGCAGCTGCTGCGGATCGCTCGAACTGCAAATCACGATCATGCCGGGACCCGCTGCGATACGGGCCTCCTGCACCAATCCAGTCACGATTAATACCGGCCGAGGATCAATTCTACTGCCCACGGTCTCGGCGGCCCCCGCCTCAACAATCACATCCCGACCCCTACCACCCTGCTATTGGTGCTTCTCAGATTCCGATACCGCGCCAGCGCCCAGAGCGGAAAGAACTTCGAGTAGCCATGATATCGCAAGTAAAATACCCGCGGAAACCCCGTTGCGGTGTATCGCTGCTCGTCCCACAGCCCTTTTTCCGTCTGTGTTGCCTTTAGGTACTCCACACCCCGCGCAACGGCTGGATTTTCGACCTCACCGGCCGCCATCAATCCAAGCAAGGCCCATGCCGTTTGCGAGGAGGTCGATGGCGCAACTTCGTAACCCTTGTAGTCCAGCCGGTAGCTGACAGCGTCCTCGCCCCAGCCGCCGTCCTGGTTCTGGACGGAGGCCAGCCAATCGACCGCCTTCCGGACCATCGGGTCGTTGCGATCGACCCCTGCGACATTTAGCGCCGAGAGCACCGACCAGGTGCCGTAGATGTAATTCAGGCCCCAGCGGCCGTACCAGGAGCCCTCGGCCAGCTGGGTGCGGCGCAGATAGGCAATGCCGTCGGCCATCGCCTTGTTGCTCTCGGCGGTCTCGCCCAGTTGGCCCAGCATCGAGATGCAGCGCGCGGTGACATCCTCGGTCGGCGGATCGAGCAATGCGCCGTGATCGGAGAACGGGATGTTGTTGAGGTAATATTCGAGGTTGTTGACGTCGAACGCGGCCCAGCCGCCGTCGCGGCTCTGCAGCCCCTCGATCCATTCGCGGCCGCGCGCGATCGCCTCGTCATATTCCCGGGTTCCGGTATGACGCCGCACGCGATCCATCGCCATCACGACCACGGCGGTGTCGTCGAGATCGGGATAATGGTCGTTGTTGTACTGGAACGCCCAGCCGCCGGGACGGACGTCCGGCGCCTTGACCG
>NZ_JASGSR010000097.1:0-30910 GCF_040446015.1 Bradyrhizobium sp. INPA03-11B | reverse complement strand
CCCTTGGGAGAGGTCGATTTGCGCAGCAAATCGGGTGAGGGGTTATGGTCTATCGAGAGAGCGAGACCCCTCACCCGGATTGCTCCGGACGATGCTTCGCATCGCCGAGCGCAATCCGACCTCTCCCCAACGGGGAGAGGTGAACCGAGACCGCGCCAAGCCGATTCAACTAAAACTCATCATGCTCTAGGCGAATGGCATGTCTATGAGCCGAAGCTGGATCGCCTTCGCTATCGCATGCGGCCTGTTCGACGCGTTGAGGTGCACGATCGCACGCTTCATGTGGGAACGTACGGTCTCGCAGGACAAACCGAGGATCAGGGCAATGTCATCCGAGGTCTTCCCTTGCGCGGCGAGGGACAGGCACTCCTTCTCACGTGTACTGAGCCAGGCCTTGGTGTCGGCGGCCTGGTTCCACAACCATCTCCGGAGCGAGGTGTTCTGGAATTGATGACACAATGCGAACAGCCCATTGATGACCGTCGGTGAAGAACCGGTCTCGTACTTGGTCGCGCTGTCCGAAATCGCGCTGACGAACGCAAATGACCCGTTCGGCATGTGCATCGGAATCGTGATTCCGTAGTGCAGGTTCTTGTCGTTCAGGTGGTCCACGCACGCCCGCTCGCCGGTGCTCAGGCGTTCATGGTCTTGCACGTCGATCCACTTGAGGGGCAACGTCGTCGTGAAGCAGAACCGGTAGTAGGGATCGCAAAGGTGGCTCCAGTGCCGATCCCATCGATTTGGAAAGGCTCGCGTCTTCACGACGGGTGACGTGAAGCTGCCGTCTTGCGCTCTCGGCGTGCTGGCCATGCCGTAGGCGAAGGAGGAAAAACCCAGGCCCGACAAGGCTTGATGCAACGCATCCAGCGCGGACTCGAGGTCGACAGCCTGTTCGAGATCGGCCGCGAAGCGTCCCATCAGAGCTTCGCGGTCGGCGGTGGGAAGTGCATGAGCTGCTGGGAGAGACATCAAGGTCCATCTCTCATCATGGGCCGTAATGGTCCTCCTGCGGCCCGCGGGTGTCAAGCCACGCTAAAGCGCGATCAGGATGAAGCATCGTCGCGCTTTAGGTTATTGTTTGCGCATAATCTTTTCGGAAAACCGCTTCGCACTTTTCCGGATCATGCTTCAGGCGGCCGGTTTCGGTCGCCGACGCTGCCAGGGATGCGTCGCGCCTTCGAACGCGGACGCGATGCGGAACACCCTCAGGTCGTCATAGGCTGGACCGACAATCTGCATCCCGGTGGGCACGTTGGTTTCGGCATCGAAACCGGTGGGCACGGACATCACCGGGAGGGTGCCGACCAGGTTGAAGGGATACGTCATGAACCAGCCGATAAAGGGGTTCACCGACTTCCCGTTGATGGTGAGCGGCGCTTCGCTGCTGCGCCCTGCGACGATCTTCGTCGTCGCGGTCGTCGGACAGATCAGCGCGTCGTGGGTCTCGAACAGCTTCGTCATCGATGCGTACATCTTCTGCCGCACGGTATTCAGGTTGTAGAACTTCGTGACGTCGAGCTTCTTGCCCTCTTCGAGAATCTTGATGACGTACGGGTCCACGTCGTTGCGGGACTTGGTCAGAAGACTGCCCGCGAGCGCGTAGAACACGCCTTGCCATCTTGTGTTCCATGTCTCTTCGATTTCCTTGGTCCAACCGATGTCGACCTCATCGACCACGGCGCCGAGCGAACGCAGCACCGACACGGCATTGCGTGTGTTCTTCTCGACCTCGGGATCAACAGCGAAATAGCCGAGGTCCATCGACAGCGCGATCCTCATGCCGGCGATGCCGTCGAAGGTCGGCGGGATGACCACTTTGTCCCGCAGGGACGACATGTCGGCCGGATGCTGGCCGGAAGTGACATTCTGCATCAGCCCGCAATCGCCGACGCTGCGAGCCAGTTCGCCATAGTGGATCAGCCATTCATTCGGGTGCTCGCGGTCGTTGGGGTTGCGTCCCCATGGCGGCTTGTAGCCGAACACGCCGTTCATCGCAGCCGGGATGCGAATAGACCCGCCGCCATCCGTGCCGTCCGACAGGGTCGTGTAGCCGGCGGCCAAGGCCGCGCCGCCTCCGCCGGTCGAGCCGCCGGGGGTAAATGCAGGGTTCCACGGGTTGTGCGTGACGCCCCACAGCAAGGACGCCGTCACACCTGAATGCGCGAACTCCGGTGTCGTCGTGCGGCAATGCAAGATCGCCCCGGCGGCGAGCAGGCGCTCCACGGTCGGCGCGGATTGGTCCGGAACGAAATCCTTGTAAAGCCGCGAGCCGTAGGTGGTGATCTTGCCCTTGACGGAGTGATAGTCCTTGATGGCACAGGTGATGCCTTCCAGCGGGCGGACCGGTTCACCGCGCACGTACTTGCGCTCCGCAATCCGCGCCTGTTCCAGCGCCTCGTCGAAATAGGTGTACGTCGTTGCCTTGAGCGTCGGCTCCCATGCTTCGACCTGTTTGATCTGCGCCCGCAACAGTTCGACCGGCGACAGCTTCTTGGCCTTGAATCTCGCGAGTGCCTCGCCGGCCGTCAGGTAGGCAATATCGTCGACATCGACCTTTTCGGACGGCCCCGCGGCGGCCGCGCTCGATGCTGCCGGCAGGACGGCCCCGGCGACGCCCGCAAGGGCGAGGCTCAGGAGCCGGCGGCGCTCCGGATTCGGCTGGCCTTCAAAACTCTCGTAGGGGGCTTGGCTCATGATGTCTCGTCTCCCGTGGGTAGAGCCTCGTGGGTAGGTCTGGTGAGCGACCGGGCTGCTTGCGCCAATTCGACGCCGCGCGATTTCAAGTCGCAATTCCCCGAAAGGGTGAATCGAGATGAGAACGAGACGGTGAGAGTGCTGCGTCGTCACAGCCCGCCTTTCCCGGCGGGCCTTTGTTTTTGGGTTGTCGGGAAACGGGTGGGATCGGACGTCTTCCAACCACACACTATGGCCAGATCGAATTTTCCTTGAGGATTCTGCCATGTCTGCCGATACGCCTCGCCTGCCAAGCACCTTCAATCGCCTGGCCTGGTCCAACCTCGCCGCGCAATCGGCCGAGCAGATCGCGCTTGCGGCCGCGCCCATCGTCGCCGTGCTGGTGCTCGGCGTCGGCGAAGGCCAGACCGGTCTGTTGCAGACCGCGCTGACGCTGCCCTTCATCCTGTTCGCAATTCCCGCCGGCCTGCTCGCCGACCGCGTGTCGCGGCGCTGGGTGATGGCCGGCTCCGAGGCGCTGCGCGCCGCGGCCCTTGCCGCGATCCTGCTGTTGCTCTGGCTCGGCGCGATGACCTTGCCATTGCTCGCCTTGCTCGGCTTCATCGCGGTCTGCGGCACGGTTGCCTATAGCGTCGCTGCGCCCGCTTTGGTCCCGTCGCTGGTAACGTCACAGCAATTGCCTGCCGCGAATGCCCGCATCGAGCTCGCCCGCACCGTCGCTTTCGCCAGCGGTCCCGCGCTCGGCGGCGTGCTGGTCGGCTGGGTCGGCGCCGCGCCCGCATTCGGCTTTGCCGCGGCACTGTCGGCGATCGCGGTCGTGTTGCTCGCCGGCCTCTACGAGCCGGCGCGTGCGCCCGCGCCGCGGCGTCATCCATTGCAGGACATCAAGGAAGGCGCGGCCTTCGTGATGCATCACGCCTTGCTGCGGCCTGTTTTCATCACCCAGTTCATCTTCAACACCGCATCCTTCCTGCTGCTCGCCGTGTTCGTGCCCTATGCGGTGCGCCATCTCGGGCTCAGCGCCACCGGCGTCGGCACGACGCTTGCGATGTACGGGGTCGGCATGGTGGTCGGCGCGCTGTTCGCAACCCGGGTGATGAAGCGGCTGGCGTTCGGCACCGTGATCGGGCTCGGCCCGGTCACCGGCCTCGTCGCCTCGCTGGTGATGGCGCTGACCACCTGGATCGCGACGCCGCTGCTCGCCGGCCTCGGCTTCTTCCTGCTCGGCGTCGGCCCGATCCTCTGGGTGATCTCGACCACCACGCTGCGCCAGTCGGTGACGCCGCCCTCGCTGCTCGGCCGCGTCTCCGCGATCAACATCATGAGCTACGGTGCACGCCCGCTCGGCTCCGCGCTCGGCGCCATCGTCGGTGGCTTCTACGGCGCCGAAGCCTGCCTCTACCTCGCCGCCGCGATCTTCGCCGCCCAGGCGCTGGTGATCCTGCTGTCGCCCGCGGTGTCGCTGACCCGGCAGCCCGACATGGTCGGCGAGCCGGCGCGGTGTTGAACTGGTACATCACAGTCATTGCGAGCGGAGCGAAGCAATCCATCGTGCCACTTGTGGAGAGATGGATTGCTTCGTCGCTTCGCTCCTCGCAATGACGGTGAAAAATCTCAGCTCGCCAAATACCGCTCATACTTGCCGCCGACGACCTCGTCGGCGGCAACCGCCGGATCCAGCGTGTAGAGATCCTGCGCATGGCCGATGCCGCGCAACACGAAGCGGCCGGTGGAGACCAGGTAGTTGCGGCCGGCGGCGTCGAGGCCGGCGCGGAAGGCGGTCGAGGTCAGCAATTCGCGGTCGACCGAGGCGCACATCGAGGCGATCCGGCTGACCTCGTTGACGGCGGGCCCAACCACCGTGAAGTCCAGCCGGTCCTCGCTGCCGATATTGCCGTAGAACACCTCACCGACATGAAGGCCGACATAGGCCGTCGTCGTCGGCTGTCCATCGGCGGCGCGGCGCTCGTTCAACGCATCCATGTTGCCGCGGAATTTGTGCTCGGCCCGCAGCGCCGCGCGCTTGGCGCCCGCCAGGTTTTCGCCGGTGAACATCGCCAGCACGCCGTCGCCGATCAGCTTCAGCACCTCGCCGCCGGCGTCATGGATCGCGTCGATCGAGGCCTGCGCGTAATCGTTGAGGAACGGAATGATCTCGTCCGGACCGATGCGCTCGCTGATCGCCGTCGAACCGCGCACGTCGGAGTACCACAGCACGGCCTTGATCTTCTCGGTGATGCCGCGCTGCATGCGCCCGCGCAGCACCTGCTCCGCCGTCTCGCGGCCGAGATAGACGCGGCCGAGCGTGCGGGCGATCTCGACCTGCGCGGCCGATTTGATCGCGAGCCCGAGCACCGGCACCAGGTCGCGCAGCGCCGCCATGTGGCTCTCACCGAAACCGTCCGAATGCCGGGTGGTGTAGTAGGAATAGAAGCAGTCCATCTCGCCGATCGTGCCGGCCTCGCCGAAGCGGTGCACGAACGCCGCGAAATGCTTGTGGCCCTTCTCGGCAAGGTCGCCGATCATCGAGAAATCATGGGTCCCGGCGAGATCGATGACCATCTCGTCATGGCCGTTTTCGAGCATGTGATGGAACGCCGACCGCCGCCAGTTCTGGTTGGCCTCGCCGGTGCTGGTCGAACCGTATTCGAAGATGTCGGACTCGTTGCTCTCGCCATCATTCCAGCGGAAGCCGCGTCCCTCGAAGATCGGATGCAGGGTGTCGATGAAGACGATCGCCCGCGACAGCGGCATGCCGGCGGCCCGGCAGCGCTCGCAGAAGCCGCGCAGCAGGTCGTTTTCCGGCAGGCCGGTCAGACCCTGGCGGACCAGCCAATTCATGAGGCGCAAACGGGGCGTCAGTTCCATACGTTGGATTATGCCGAGCAATTGGTGCGGGAGGAAGGGCTGGTTGTCGCGTGACAGATGCGGACGCCCATGCGGCATTGCAAGGCCGCCCAGCCGCATCAATTCAAAAGGGAACAGCGCCGCCGGAGCCGGCGAATCCGCTTCCCTTTACCCCTGGCTTCGCGCACAAGGAGCGCATGGACAACACTGCCGGCCCGCAAAATCCGATCCGACGCCTTATGAAATGGGCGATCACCCCGCCGCAATCCTATGGGGTCTATCTTGCCGGCATCATCCTGGTCTACGCCCTGTCGTTCTATGCCGGCACGCTGAAGCCGAAACATGTTCCAGCCCCGCCGGTGACCGCGCCGTCCATCCCGCACAGCTGATCAGGCCGGCTTGGCTTCCGACGTCGCGATCCAGATCCCGGCGCAGACCGCGATCAGACCAACCACCAGATTGGCCGTGATCGGCTCGCCGATCAGCTGCTTCGCCAAAAGCCCGGCCGCGATCGGATTGACCGTCATGGTGTTGGCGACGCGGGTCGGTGAGGCTCGCTCGAGCGCCAGCACCCACAGGATGAAGGCCAGCGCACCGCCGGCTATTCCGAGATAGAACCCCGCGATCCATTGCGATGCGCCGAAATCACGCAGCGTCGCCAGGCTGCCGGTGAACGACCCCACCGCCACCAGTACTGCCGCCCCTGCGCCCATGCCCACGGTGAGGAAGCCGAGTGCGCTGGAGCGGCGGATGAATGGTCGCGACAGCACGTTGTAGAACGCCATGCAGAGGACCGCAGCGGCCATGATCAGTTCACCGCGCCATGCCCCCGGTGGCGCCGCCGATAGTCCGGATGCGAGCGCAGCGGCCACGCCGAGCACCGCAATCGAGACCCCGGCGGATTTGCGCAGCGTCAGCGGCTCGATGCCGAGCACGGCACCGACCACCATGGTGGAGAGCGGCAATGTCGCGAGCGCCAGGCTGGCGCGCGCCGCCGTCGTGTAGGACATCGCGAGATTATAGAGCACGAAGAACACGCCGAAGAAGGCGACGCCGAGCGCCGCGACCGCGGGCAGGTCTCCGCGGTGCGGCCACTTCGCCCCGAGCAGGAGCGCGGCGGGAAGCACGCAGAGGAATCCGATCGCCCAGCGCAGGATCGCAAGCGTGATCGGATCGGCATTGCCCGCCAGGTAACGCGTGATCGCCGCCGCCGTGCCGCCGAGGCAGCTCGAGACCAGTGCAATCGCAACGCCGGTCCACTCGCCCATTCTGCTCCCCATGCGTTTCGTGCCCGCTTGTGGCATCTTGCCCGGCGAGACCGTTTCGGCAACTACCTGACAGGTACTCATGTCACAGCGCGATTTTGCGGCCAGCCTGCGCTGGTGGCGGCAGCGCAAGGGCCACTCGCAACTCGAGCTCGCCGGGCGCGCGGATATCTCGCAGCGCCATCTGAGCTTCCTCGAGCTCGGCCGCGCGGCACCGAGCCGCGACATGGTGATCCGGCTAGCAGCGGCGCTCGACGTGCCGCTGCGCCAGCAGAACGCGTTATTGGTCGCGGCCGGCTTTGCACCGGTGTGGCGGCAAACCGATCTCGCCGCGCCTGAGCTCGCCCAGATTCGTCACGCGCTGGATTTCATCCTGGCGCAGCAGGAGCCGTTTCCTGCTGTCGTGGTCGACCGGCACTGGAATCTGCTGCTCGCCAATGCCGGCGCCGCGCAGCTGGTGGAATTCCTGGTCGGGCCGCTGGTATCAGGCACGGCGGTCAATCTCGCCGACGCGCTGGTCGCGCCCGGCGTGCTGCGGCCCTATCTCACCAACTGGACCGAGGTCGCCGGCTACTTCGTGCGCAGCGTCGAGGCCGATGCCGCGAGCGACGGCACCACCGCGACGGCTGACTTGCTGAAGCGCCTGCTGGCCTATGACGGCGTCGAGGCGGCGTTGGCCGCGCCGCCCGCGGGGCCTGCGTCCGGGCCGGTGCTGCCGATGCTGTTCCGCAAGGGCGACGTCCGCCTACAGCTGTTCACGACCATCGCAACGCTGGGGACGCCGCAGGACGTCACGTTGCAGGAGCTGCGGATCGAGAGCTTCTTTCCGATGGACGAAGAGACCGCGCAGATTTTTCGAGGCTGGTCGAAGGCGCACGGTCCCAAAGCGGCTCAGTCATAGAACTCCGGCGACATTTTCAGCCCGTCGCGCTGCGCCTTGTCGTGGTTGATCCAGAGCTGCGCCTTCTCTTTCGTCAGCGTGTCGGCGATCTTCTGCATCGAGGCCAGCGTCTGCTCCTTGCTGGCATTCATGCTCGGCGCGCGCCGATTGTCCCAATTGTCCTTGAAGTGAACGGCGTCGCCGGTCAGCACGAGCGCGCCGGTCTTCGGCAGCTTCACCAGCAGCGACTGGTGGCCGGGCGTGTGGCCCGGGGTCGAGAGGATGGTGATGCTGCCGTCGCCGAACACGTCGCGGTCGCCCTCGAGCTTGGTGACGGGATGCTCGGGCTTGAAGCGCGGCCCGTTGTTGACGCCGGGCCATTCGTACTCGGCCTTCTGCACATACAGCATCGCGGCCGGGAACAGCTCCACATTGCCGATGTGGTCGGGATGGGTGTGCGAGACGGCCATCGCCTTGATGTCCGACGGCTTCACCCCGAGCTGGTCGAGCTGCGCGGCGAGCGTCTTCGGCCGCCGCCAGGTGATCGCCTTGGGATCGGCCGGCGCAAGGCCATTCGGCATCGCGGCGACCGAGTCGGGAATGCCGGTGTCCCACAGGAACCAGCCCTGCGCGTGCTTGATCAGGTAGCAATTGTCCACGAAGTCCATCGGCTTGCCTTCGTTGACGCCGGGCGACCAGCGCGAGATGTCGCCGGCAACGCCCTCACCGCAGTTGAGGATATAGAGCCGCTCGACGCCTGATTTCGCCGGCTGGGCGTCTGCCTGCGGGGCCGTGCCGACGACCCAGAGCAACATTGCAAGACTGATTGCCTTCCTCACATTGCCCTCCACTGATCGAGCTCGTTACTTCAACGCGCGCGGTCGCAATGTGCCGTCTTGCCGCCGATCGTGGAAGACGCGGAGATGGGCCCGACCGATCAATTGAATGCGAGTGCGTGGCGCGTCCCGGGCTAGACCATCTCCGCCGGGGCCAGCCGGCAGGTCTCGCTGCTGATCTCGACCTGCAGCGTCGCGTGATGAATGCTGAACCGCTCAGAAAGCTCCCCGCAGACGCGATGCAGGAAGACATCGTCATGTCCGCCGGGCCGCACCAGATGTGCGGTCAACGCGGTCTCGCTGGTGCTCATCGCCCAGATGTGCAGATCGTGCACCTCGGTGACGCCTTCGAGCGTAGCGAGATAGTCCCTCACCCGCTTGAGATCGATCCCCCTCGGCACCGCGTCGAGCGCGAGATTGACGCTGTCGCGGGCAAGCTCCCAACCGCTCAGCAGCACGACCACCGCGATGACCAGGCTGATCGCCGGATCGAGCCATTGCCAGCCGGTCGCCATGATCAGCAGTGCGGCGATCACGACGCCGAACGAGACGCCGGCATCCGCCGCCATGTGCAGATAGGCGCCGCGGACGTTGAGGTCGCTGTCGCGGCCGCGCATGAACAACAGCGCGGTGCCGCCATTGATCAGGATGCCGAGCGCCGCGACCCAGACCACGGTCCAGCTTGCGACCTCCGCAGGCTCGCGGAAGCGGTTGATCGCCTCGACCGCGATGCCGCCGACCGCGATCAGGAGCAGCCCGGCGTTGAACAGCGCCGCCAGGATCGAGGCACGGCGGTAGCCATAGGTGTGGGTGTCGGTCGGGCGCCTGCCGGCAAGCCACGCCCCGCCCCAGGCCAGCAGCAGCGCGATGACGTCGGAGAGATTGTGAACGGCGTCGGAGACCAGCGCCAGCGAGTTGGCGGAGTAGCCGAAGATCAGCTCCGCAATGACGAACGCGGTGTTGAGCGATGCGCCGATGGCAAAGGCCGTGCCGAAGCTGGCGGGCGCGTGGCTGTGTCCGGCATGAGAATGCCCGGCGTGGGAGTGTCCGCCGTGCGAGTGCCCGTGAGAATGACCGTCGTGGTCATGGTCGTGGTCGTGATTGTGCGCCATGGCAACCGTCGCCCGTGATCGTTGGCGACGGTTATAGCGCGGTGAAATGTGGATACTATCACACCGCGAAGGGCTGTGACGTAGCCCGGATGAAGCGAAGCGCAATCCGGGGCTATTGCCAAATGCAACAGCGGTCCCAGATTTCGCTGCACTCCATCCGGGCTACCGTGCCATTACTCCACGCCGCGGTTGAACTTGTTCGACTTCGGCAGGCCATGGGCGAGCCGGCCGGCGTCGGCACGGTTGCCGCGCCAGTCGGCCAGTTCCTTCATGGTCATACTGTGCTCGCGGCCGGCGGAGTCCTTCCAGGTCAGGCCGGTCTTGGAGTCGAACACCGCAACATCGGACAGCTCCGAGCTGGTGTATTTCTGCAGCCGCACGCCGCGGCCGCGCGCCATCTCCGGCACCTGGTCGAGACCGAACAGAACCATCTTGTGGTTGGTGCCGATCACGGCGACGGTGTCGCCGTTTACGGTCGTGATCGCGCGGGCCTCGTTCGGCATCTCGACATTGAGCACCTGCTTGCCCTTGCGGGTGTTGCCGACGCAGTCCTCTTCCTTGACGACGAAGCCCTGGCCCTCGCTGCTCGCGATCAGGAACTTGCGCTCGCCCTTGTTGACGAACAGCGAGATGATCGCGGCGTCCTGCTCGAGGTCGATGAACATGCGGATCGGCTCGCCGTGACCGCGGCCGCCGGGCAGCTTGGCGACATCGAGCGAGTAAAACTTGCCATTGGTGGCGAACAGCAGCAGCTTCGAGGTGGTCTCGGCAAAGAACGAGTGCTCGAGCTTGTCGTCGGTCTTGAAGGCGAGCCCCGAGAGATCCTCGACATGGCCCTTCAGCGTCCGCACCCAGCCCTTCTCCGAGATCACGACGGTGCACGGCTCGCGCTCGACGAGCGCCTCCTCGATCGCGGCGAGGTCATGCTCGGGCGCATCGGCGAAGGTGGTGCGGCGCTTGCCGAGCGGCGTCTTGGGTCCGAAGATGTCGCGGACCTTGCGCACCTGCTCGCCGACCTTGGCCCATTGCTCGGTCTCGGAGCCGAGCAGGCCCTCGATGCCTTTCAGCTCCTTGCGAAGATCCTTGTCCTCGGTGCGGATCTCCATCTCCTCCAGGCGGCGCAAATTGCGCAGCCGCATGTTGAGGATGGCTTCGGCCTGGATCTCGGTGAGCTTGAAGGTCTTGATCAGGACCGGCTTCGGCTCGTCCTCGGTGCGGATGATCTTGATCACCTTGTCGAGGTTCAGATACGCGACGAGGTGGCCGCCCAGCACTTCCAGGCGGTGCTCGATCTGGGCCTTGCGGAAGTTGGAACGGCGGACCAGCACGTCGCGCAGATGGTCGAGCCATTCGCGCAGGCACTCGGCGAGGCCGACCACCTTCGGGATCCGGCCCTTGATCAGCACGTTCAGATTCAGCGAGATCTTGCTTTCCAGCTCGGTGAGCCGGAACAGCGACTCCATCATCAGCGCCGGATCGACGGTGCGCGATTTCGGCTCGATCACGAGCCGCACATCCTCGGCCGACTCGTCGCGGACGTCGGCGACCAGCGGCAGCTTCTTCTCGTTGATCAGTTCGGCGATCTTCTCGACAATCCGCGACTTCTGCACCAGCCACGGAATCTCGGTGACGACGACCACCCAGGTGCCGCGCGCGCCCTCCTCCTGGGTCCAGCGCGAGCGGGTGCGGAACGAGCCGCGGCCCGTGGTGTAGGCCTCGATGATCGCTTCCTTGGAATCGACGACGATGCCGCCGGTCGGGAAATCCGGACCCTTGACCCATTTCAAAAGCGCCTTCGACTTGGCGTCGGGCTTCTCGATCAGATGCAGCGCGGCGTCGCAGAGCTCGGCGGCGTTGTGCGGCGGGATCGAGGTCGCCATGCCGACCGCGATGCCCTGCGCGCCGTTGGCGAGCAGGTTCGGGAAGCCGCCGGGCAGCACCACCGGCTCTTTCGACTGGCCGTCGTAGTTGAGGCGGAATTCAACGCCGTCCTCGTCGATGCCGTCGAGCAGCAGCCGCGCGACCTCGGTCATGCGCGCTTCGGTGTAGCGGTAGGCGGCCGGATTATCGCCGTCGATATTGCCGAAATTGCCCTGGCCGTCGACCAGCGGGTAGCGCGAGGAGAAATCCTGCGCCAGGCGCACCATGGCGTCATAGATCGCCTGGTCGCCATGCGGATGGAACGAGCCCATCACGTCGCCGACGATCTTGGCGGACTTCTTGAATGCCGCGCGCGGGTCGAGCCCGAGCAGGTCCATGCCATAGAGGATGCGGCGGTGCACCGGCTTCAGCCCGTCGCGGGCGTCCGGCAGTGCACGATGCATGATGGTCGAGAGCGCATAGGCGAGATAGCGCTCCTCGAGCGCGTCACGCAGCGGCACCTCGTGAATTTCGGCCGGCTTTTCCGGCGGAGTCTGTCGCTTTCCCATGGGGAGGCGTTAGACTTTTGCGCTGAATCGGGCAAGCCGCGAATCACGCCAAACGCGCGCCGATTCACCTGATTCGCGCAATTATTGCGCGGCCTGGTTGGCCGTCCGCACGGTCCTCACGGGCGTTTCCTTGAGGCAATGGCGGGCGATTTCGATCTCGGCGTCGGTTGCGCCATGGGCTCGCGCCCAGCTTTCGGCGGCCGCGGCCGAGTATCTGGCGACGTAGTAGCGAACCACGGTGCAGGAGACGCGACGGATGACGCCCCCCTGCTCGCCAGCATTGGCGTCCGGCGCCAGCGTCAGTAACGCCGCCGAAATGACAATTCCCCGCAGAAACATCGGTCGCCCTTCGATGGAACCACGCTCCCAAACGCACCAGGAGGCGATTTCGTTCCCCGCTGCATGAGAGGGGCGCGCGCCAATGTCAGTGCGTCACGTCCCTGCCAGCCGGCTCCGCCGCCTGGTCACGGCGTTGATGAACCCGTCGCGGGCGTCGGAATGGCCCTGACCGCGGGGCTCCAGTACGTGGCGGAGCAGGAACAGGCCGGTGATCGCAAAGCCGTCGCGCAGGTCCTGGTCCGACCAGCTGTTGGCGCCTCCCTCGCCTTCGCGCAGGAAGGCCGGCAGCGGCAGCAGCCGGTCGCGCCACGGCTCGCCCGCGGCCCGGGACACGGCGCCGCCGGATTTCGGCGACACATAGACCAGGTCGGTGGTCTCCCCGGTGGCCGCGCAGTTTTCGAGATCGAGCCCGAAGCCGAGCTCGGTCAGCATCGCGAGCTCGAACCGGATCAGGTGAACGGCGGCAATTCCGGCGTCATCGAAATCGTCGAGCGTCCCCTGCAGCATCTCGTAGATGTCTTCATGCGGATCGCGCTCCGGCAGCAGCCGTGCCAGCGCAGCCAGATGGGTGATGCCGTAGACGGCATGCGACGAGGCAAGCAGCGTCGCCGCGCGCAGCCGGGTGCCCTCCAGCGTGTACATGCCGAGATGCTCGTCGAGCCGCGCCCGCCACACCGCGGTGACGCTGTTACCGGGTTGCAGCAGCGGGCGCATCCGCGAGCTGGCACCGCCGCGCACGAGGCCGAGATGGCGGCCGTGCTCGCGCGTCAACAGCTCGACGATGGCGGAGGATTCGCCATGCCGCCGCACGCCCAGCACGATGCCTTCGTCGGTCCATTCCATGTGCGGCAGATTACAGGATTCCGGCTTTCTCCGCAGTCGTCATTCCGGGATGGTCCGAAGGACCAGACCCGGAATCTCGAGATTCCGGGTTCGATGCTCCGCATCGCCCCGGAATGACGGCGCCCTACGCGTTGAACCAGCCCTGTGCGTCGCCGGTGAAGGAGTAATACAGGCCGGCCGTGGTCAGGATGCACGACACCACCTCGATGGCGCTGTCGAGCTCCAGGCCCTTGTCGCCGATCACCTGTACCAGCGACAGCACCGATATCACCAGCATCGCGGCCAGCACCCAGCGCGGCCAGTTCTTGCGGTGCTGCGCGGCGAGCCGAACGAAATACACCAGCAGCAGGATCATGCAGCCGGCCGTCAGGGTCTCGCCCGTGATGATCTGCTCGGTTCTCTCGAAGGTCGGCGTGCGGTCCTGGAACGCCACCGACAACGCGTCGAGCGTCAACGACAGATAGAGCAGCACCTCAAACCACAACACATTTCTGGGCACGTTCATTGCGACGCCGGCTGTTATTCCTTGGGGAAGTCCAGTCCCATTTCCTTGTAGCGGTCGGGATCGTCGCCCCAGTTCTCGCGCACCTTGACGAACAGGAACAGATGCACCGGCACGCCCATGATCTCGGCGATCTCGGCGCGCGCCTGCGCGCCGATCGACTTGATGGTGGCGCCGCCCTTGCCGAGCACGATCTTGCGCTGGCTCTCGCGCTCGACGAAGATCGTCTGCTCGATGCGGATCGACTTGTCCTTGCGATCGGTCCAGCTGTCGGTCTCGACCGTCGACTGGTACGGCAACTCCTGATGCAGATGGCTGTAGATCTTCTCGCGGGTGATCTCGGCCGCCAGATGCCGCATCGGCGCATCCGACATCTGGTCCTCGGGATAGAGGAACGGTCCCGCCGGCACCATCTTCGCCAGCGCCTGGCGCAAATCGTCGACGCCGTCACCCGACAGCGCCGAGATCATGAAGGTGTGCTCGAAGCGCATCCGCTCGTTGGCGGCCTGCGCCAGCGCCAGCAGCTTCTCGCGCTGAACCAGGTCGACCTTGTTGAGCACCAGGATCTTCGGATGCGCGACGGTTTCGAGCTTGGCCAGGATCGCGTTGGCCTCCTCGTCGATACCCGACTTGGCGTCGAGCAGCACGCAGACGAGATCGGCATCATGGGCGCCGCTCCAGGCGGTCGACACCATGGCGCGGTCGAGCCGGCGCCGCGGCGCGAAGATGCCGGGCGTATCGACCAGGATGATCTGCGCGTTACCCTCGATCACGATGCCGCGGATCAGCGCGCGGGTGGTCTGCACCTTGCGCGACACGATGGTGACCTTGGAGCCCACCAGCGCGTTGACCAGCGTCGACTTGCCGACATTGGGCGCACCGATCAGCGCGACGAAGCCACAGCGCGTCGCGTCCCCTTGCCCTTTGGCTTCGTCAATCATTGGTACCGACGCCTTCACGCTCGATCATCGCGGATGCTGCTGCCTTCTCTGCCGCGCGCTTGTTGCCGCCGAGGCCCTCGGCTGAGGCGAGGCCCGGCAGGTCAACCGCAACGCGGAATTGCGGATCATGGTGCGGGCCGGTGCGCTCGACCTCGCGATAGACCGGCGTCGGCAATCCCTTGCCCTGCGCCCATTCCTGCAACACGGTCTTGGGATCGCGCAACGGCCGGCGCAGCTTGTGCATCCGCTCGGTCCAGTTGCGCTCGACGAATTGGCGCGCGGCCTCGTAGCCGCCGTCGAGGAAGATCGCCCCGATCACCGCTTCGCAGATGTCGCCGAGCACGGACTTGCGCAGCCGCGCGCCCTCGACCGCCTTCACCATGCCGAGCTTGATGTCCTCGAGCAGCCCGAGCGACTTGGCGACATCGGCGCAGCTCTCCTTGCGCACGAGGTCGGCGAGCCGCTTCGATAATTCGCCCTCGTCGGCCTTCGGGAACGCCCGGAACAGCATGTCCGACACGATCAGCCCGAGCACGTGGTCGCCGAGGAATTCCAGCCGCTGGTAGCTGTCGGCGCGGTTGCGGGTGGCGGGCTTCAGCGCCGACACGTGGGTGAACGCGGTGGTCAGCAGCGCGGCATCCGAGAACGTATAGCCGATGCGTGCCTCGGTGCCGGCGATCGCCGCCTTCTCTTCAGCCGCCTTGGCAGCCTTGCTGCGCCGCTTCTTCGGCGCGGCCGTGCTTTCGGCGGCAGGCGTCTGGCTCGGCTCGCCGGTCGGCGCTTGATCGTTGATGGCTGCGGTATCGTCGTTCATCGCACGATGGAGAATAGGCGATTCCACCGCACCGCGAACGGCCAGCGCCAGACCATCCAGGCCTGCTCACCCTCGGCGATCGAGAAGAAGATCATCTGGGCGCGCCCGATGATGTTCTCGAACGGCACGTAGCCGACCTGCGACAGGAAGCGGCTGTCGGTGGAGTTGTCGCGGTTGTCGCCCATCATGAAGAAATGCCCGGGCGGAACGGTGTAGACGATGGTGTTGTCCATGTAGCTGTTGTCGGTGCAGTCCAGCGACTCATAGCTGACGCCGTTCGGCAGCGTTTCCTTCCAGCGCTTGACCCGGGCGGTGGCATCCGCCGAGCCGCAGGGATCCTCGCCGACGAAATCGCTCAGCCGCTCGCGCTTGATCGGCGCATCGTTGATGTAGAGCAGCCCGTTGCGGACCTCGATGCGATCGCCCGGCAGGCCGATGACGCGCTTGATGTAGTCGGTGGAGTCATCCCGCGGCAGGCGAAACACGACGATGTCGCCGCGGTTCGGTTCCGAGCCGAAGATGCGGCCTGAGAAAATGTTCGGCGAGAACGGGATCGAATAGTGGCTGTAGCCGTACGAATACTTCGACACGAACAAATAGTCGCCGACCAGCAGCGTCGCCTTCATCGACCCCGACGGGATGTTGAACGGCTGGAACAGGAAGGTGCGGATGACGAGTGCGATCAGAAGGGCATGGATGACGACGCGGATGGTCTCGCCCAAGCCGCTCTCAGATTTGGTCCCGGTGGTCGCGCTCATTGCTTTCCCAATTCCCGCAGGCCCTGATGCCCACGCGGTGGCAGAACGTTCTCTCCACGCGAGGCGTTCGACCCCCGCGTGAGGAAAATGGCCTTGATTCTGATCTTGAGGGCAAATTCCGGCGTAAACCCGAAATCCGCGTCTCGCTCGATATACCCTGCGGCGTTTTAGACGGTTGTTCGCAAGGGCGCAATCAATCGCCGCCTCAAAACTTCGCAATTCATTGAAATGTCAATGATTTTTTAGTTTGCTGAAGTTTTCCGGCAAATTCCGGCGCCGCGCGCTCATCTGGCCGGGGCAACCGCCGAAATTATGACAAAGGCCTGCGCCAGCGGCCAATCGTCCGTGATCGACAGGTCGATCTGCGCCTGCATGCCCTCGGGCGTCAGTTCCTGGAGCCGGGCCAGCGCGCCGCCGGTCAGCTGCATCGACGGCCGCCCTCCCGGCAGGTTCACGACCCCCATGTCCTTCCACCACACCCCGCGCCGGATACCGGTGCCGAGCGCCTTGGAGCAGGCCTCCTTGGCGGCGAAGCGCTTGGCGTAGGTTGCGACCACCATCTTCTCGCTGTTGGCGCGGCGCAGCGCCTTGGCGCGTTCGGCGTCGGTGAAGATGCGATCGAGGAATCGCTCGCCGTGCCGCTCGATCACCTTCGCGATCCGCGTAATGTCGATCAGGTCGGAGCCGATGCCGATGATCATGCGCCGGCCGCATCCTGCGCCTTGGCGCGGCCGCGGTCCATCGCCGCGCGCATCTCGCGCACCGTCTCGGCGATGCCGACGAACAGCGCCTCGCCCATCATGAAATAGCCGATGTTGAGCTCGCGGATTTCGGGCAGCGCGGAAATCGTCTCCGCGGTCTCATAGTCGAGCCCGTGGCCGGCATGGACCTCGAGCCCGGCCGCCTGCGCTAGCCTGGCGCCGGCGACGATGCGCTTCCACTCGGCCTCCGCCTTGTCCTTGTGACCGTCGACCACCGCATCGCACCACCCGCCGGTGTGGATCTCGATCACGGGTGCCTTCAGCTTGGCGGCCATCTCGATCTGCCTGGGATCGGCGGCGATGAACAGCGAGACCCGGATGCCGGCATCGCTGAGCCGCGCGATGAACGGCGCCAGCGCATTGTGCTGGCCGACCACGTCGAGGCCGCCCTCGGTGGTGAGTTCCTGGCGCCGTTCCGGCACCAGGCAGACGGCGTGCGGTTTGGTGGCGAGCGAAATCCGCAGCATGTCGTCGGTCGCCGCCATCTCGAAATTCAGCGGCTTGGAGATCTCGGCCTTGAGCCGCGCCATGTCCTCGTCGCGGATATGACGGCGATCCTCGCGCAAATGCGCGGTGATGCCGTCGGCGCCGGCCGCGATCGCGGCAAGCGCCAGCCGCACCGGATCTGGCCGCGCCCCGCTCCGCGCATTGCGCAGGGTCGCGACGTGATCGACATTGATACCAAGACGGAACGGAGCAGCCTTTGACATTTCACCAACCTGCAATTCTAGCCTGTCATGCGCGGGCGCAACCCTTCGAAGGACAGCGCTGCTTGCGCTCGCCGATGCCCAGCCATCCTACCCGTTGACGCGCTCGACCTTTGCGACAACGGCCTTGGCGCGCAACTGCGCGATGATAGCGAGGAGATGCTTGAGGTCATAGACCTCAAGATCGATGGTCAGCTCCGTGAAATCCGGCGACTGGCGCGACATGTGGATGTTGTCGATATTGCCGTCGTGCTCGGCGATCACGGTCGCGATCTGCGCGAGGCTGCCGGGCTCGTTGACATTGTGGACCAGGATGCGCGCCGGGAAGCGCTGCGGCATGGTCTCGTCGATGTCCCAGCGCACGTCGAGCCAGCGCTCCGGCTCCTCCTCGAAATCCTTCAGCGCCGGCGACTGGATCGGGTAGATCGTGATCCCCTCGCCCGGCGTGACAATGCCGACGATCCGGTCGCCCGGCACGGCGCCGCCGTTCGGTGCGAACTTCACCGGCAGGTCGGAATTGATGCCGCGCACCGGGATCACCGAGGTGGCGCGCGCCGGATGCGGCGGGGTCTGCGTCTTCAGCTTGGCGGCGAGCCCCTTCTTGGCGCCGTAACGCACCAGCCGCTCTTCCTTGTAGTCGGGATACATCGCGCGCGCGACGTCGGAGGCCTTGATCTCGCCGCGCCCGACCGAGGCCATCACCTCCTCGATCGAGGTGCGCGCGAGCCGCGGCAACGCGCCCTTCAGCTTGTCGTCGGCATATTCGATCTTGGCGCGCGCAAACAGGCGGTCGACGATGCGGCGGCCGAGGCCGGCATACTGGTCGCGCACCGCATCGCGGGTGGCACGCCGGATCGCGGCGCGCGCCTTGCCGGTGCGGGCGAGCGCTTCCCAGGCCGACGGCGGCGCCGACTGCGCCTTCGAGGTCAGCACCTCGACCTCGTCGCCATTCTGCAGCTCGGACGACAACGGCGCGAACTTGCCGTTGATCTTGCAGCCGACCGCGCTGTTGCCGACGCCGGTGTGCACGGCATAGGCGAAATCGATCACGTTGGCGTTGCGCGGCAGCGCGATCAATTTGCCCTTCGGCGTGAAGCAGAACACCTGGTCGTGGAACAGCTCGAGCTTGGTGTGCTCGAGGAACTCTTCCGGATTGGAGCTTTCCGAGAGGATGCCGATGGTGTGGCGCAGCCAGGCGAAGGCGTTGGACTCGTGCTTCAGCCGCTCATGCGGCGAGCCCGCCCCCTCCTTGTAGAAGGCATGCGCGGCGATGCCGAACTCGGCGATCTGGTTCATCTCCTCGGTGCGGATCTGCAGCTCGACGCGCTGCTTGCCCGGTCCGATCACGGTGGTGTGGATCGACCGGTAGTCGTTCTGCTTCGGGGTCGAGATGTAGTCCTTGAAGCGGCCCGGCACGACCGGCCAGGTGGTGTGGACGATGCCGAGCGCGCGGTAGCAGGCGCCGACATCGTCGAGGATGACGCGGAAGCCGTAAATGTCGGACAGTTGCTCGAAGCCGACCGACTTGCGCTCCATCTTGGTCCAGATCGAAAACGGCTGCTTGCGGCGGCCGAACACCCGCGCGGTGATGCCGTTCTTCTGCAGGTTCTTGGAGAGCTGGGTTTCGATCTCGCCGATCAGGTTGCGGTTGCGCTCGGCCAGTGAATCGAGCCGCTGCTTGACCACCGCGTAGGCCTCGGGGTCGAGCACGAAGAACGACAGGTCCTCCAGTTCCTCGCGCATCTCCTGCATGCCCATGCGGCCGGCCAGCGGGGCATAGATGTCCAGCGTCTCCTCGGCGATGCGGCGGCGCGAGGCCGGCGGCATGAACTCCATGGTCCGCATGTTGTGCAGGCGATCGGCGAGCTTGATCAGCAGGACGCGGACGTCGTCGGCGATCGCGAGCAGCAGCTTGCGCAGATTCTCGGCCTGCTTGGCCTCGCGCGACACCAGTTCCAGCCGCTTCAACTTGGTCAGGCCCTCGACCAGCGCGCCGATCTCATGGCCGAACACATGATCGATCTCGGCCCGCGTCGCCTCGGTGTCCTCGATCGTGTCGTGCAGCAGCGCTGCCACGATCGTGGCGTCGTCGAGCTTGAGGTTGGTGAGGATCGCCGCGACCTCGAGCGGATGCGAGAAATAGGGATCGCCGGACGCACGCATCTGCGTGCCGTGCGCCTTCATGGCGTAGACATAGGCGCGGTTGAGCAGGTCCTCGTTGGTGTCGGGGTTATAGGAACGGACGCGTTCGACGAGGTCATATTGTCGCATCATGCGCGTCCGCGGCTTGACCGGCCTCTCCGCCGCGGACGACGCCGGCGCCACCGCGACCGTTTCGGTCGCAGCCTGCATCTGGATGGAACTGCGGCGTCGATACGCCATGAACTCGCTGCCTCTCGCGCGGGACCCTAACGTCCCTTCTTCCTCAATCTAGTGCGCTTTCGAATGAAGCTGCACCCCGCACGGGCCCTGGAACCATTCAATTTCCCGCGCCCGCATAGGACGCACCGTAACAGCAAAATTGTCAACAAAAGCAAAGGCCCGGAGCAATGTCCGGGCCTTTTTCAAATCCGTTCGAAACCGGGAGCTGAAGGACGAGCTTACTCGTCTTCCTCGGGCTGCTCTTCCGGGGGCGCGAGGCCCTCGAGGCCCTTCAGCAGCTCTTCCTCGGTCATGCGCTCGACCGCGACCTCGGTGTCGTCGGCGTCGACGCTGGCACCAGCGGAACCGATCAGCGGCACAGTGTCCGGCTCGGGCTCGTCCACCTCGACGAACTTCTGCAGGGAGTGTACCAGTTCCTCCTTCAGATCTTCCGGCGAGATGGTCGAATCGGCGATCTCGCGCAGCGACACCACCGGGTTCTTGTCGTTGTCGCGATCAACCGTGAGTTGCGATCCCGACGAGATCATCCGGGCGCGATGCGCGGCCAACAGGACGAGGTCGAAACGATTGTCGACCTTATCAATGCAATCTTCGACGGTGACGCGAGCCATCTCGAGGCGCTCCGTGGTAAAAGGGACCGAACATGTAGGTTATGAGGGTTAGTTATAGCGCTAGCCCCGGTTTCGCAAGGTAAAATTTGTGATTTGCCTTCCCAACAGGCTCTGATAACCCGGTCTGCCGGGGCCAGAAGGGCCGGAGCGTCTGACGACATGGCTAGGTTGCTGTCCCAGACAAGTAAATCTCTTCATTGCAATGTCAAAGGTCTAGGCTTTTTGCCCTCGCCTCACCATAATTGCGGTGGTGACTGTCGTGGGGAAAGATTCACTGAACTTTAGGCAGCAACGCCGGAAATTGCGCGCGGTTGATCACCGCCGCGCTAAGAACACTAACAACCACGCGAGAACACTTTGATGTCGTCACCTGTTTCCAACAAGATCGCGCTCTTCATCGACGGAGCGAATCTTTACGCTACCGCAAAGACGCTGGGCTTCGACATCGACTACAAGCGCCTTCTGAAGGAATTCCAGAGTCGCGGCACGCTGCTTCGCGCGTTCTACTACACGGCGATCATCGAGGATCAGGAGTATTCATCGATCCGTCCGCTGATCGATTGGCTCGACTACAACGGCTACACCGTCGTCACCAAGGCGACCAAGGAATTCATCGACGCCAGCGGCCGCCGCAAGGTGAAGGGAAACATGGACATCGAGCTCGCGGTCGATGCCATGGAACTCGCCGAGCACATCGACCAGATGATTCTGTTTTCCGGCGACGGCGACTTCCGCTCGCTGGTCGAGGCCGTGCAGCGCCGCGGCGTTCGCGTCACCGTCATCTCCACCATTGCCAGCCAGCCGCCGATGATCGCCGACGAGCTGCGCCGCCAGGCCGACGTCTTCACCGACCTCGTCGAGCTGCAATCCAAGCTTGGCCGCGATCCGTCGGAACGCCCGGCCCCGCGCGAACCCCGCGAACCGCGTCACCACTCCCCGCAGTTCCTGCAGCGCGCGACCACCATGGCCCCACGGGGAGCCGATGACGATTTCGACGAGTAACCTCGTCGCCGCATCTCAGCGTCCCGACAGCAACTGTCAGCTCTGCGTCAGGCTGGCCGACTTTCGCGCACAGGCGCGCGCACTCCACCCGGACTGGTTCAACTCGCCGGTGGAATCCTTCGGCGATCCGAATGCACGGCTGTTAATCGTCGGGCTCGCGCCGGGCATGCAGGGCGCCAACCGCACCGGCCGCCCCTTCACCGGCGACTACGCCGGCGACCTGCTCTACGCCACCCTGCTCGAATATGGCTTTGCCAGCGGCGTCTACCAGGCGCGGCCGGACGACGGCATGACGCTGGTCGACGCGCGGATCAGCAACGCGGTGCGCTGCGTGCCGCCGCAGAACAAGCCGCTGCCGGCCGAGATCAACACCTGCCGGCAGTTCCTCAGCGCCACCATCGCTGCGATGCCGAAGGTGCGGGCCATCGTGCTGCTCGGGCGCATCGCCCACGAATCGACCCTGAAGGCATTGGGGGTTCGTCTGGCCGCAGCGCCGTTTGTGCATGGCGCCGTGCATAGCGTCGGCAAGTACAAGCTCTACGACAGCTACCACTGCTCGCGCTACAACACGAACACCGGCGTGCTGACGACCGACATGTTCCGCAAGGTCTTCGCGACGGTGCGGAAGGATCTCGGCTAGCGCCCTTTCCGGTATCCGCTTTGCGAACCGCTATCCGAAGCCCGCAAATGCCGCAGGACATCCGCCAACTTCGGAATAATAGAAAATATTCCTGAGTTGCCCGACGTGTCAAGTTACCTGGTGGAATGCAGGCCGCCGCCGGCTCCTTTGCATGGGGGTGATTTCGATATTTTGTCAGCGCCCCCTGCGACGGCTGCTCTAGCTAGTCCTTCCGCGGATTGTCCTTCAGCCATTCCAGCACATCGCCCGCGTTCCGGTCAGGCGGAAACACCGGATAGAGCACGTGCGTGACGCGGGCATCGTCGACCACAAGCGCCAGCCGCTTGATCAGCGTCAGGCCCGCCACCGACATCGTCGGCAATCTCAGCGTGTGCGTCAGTTCCAGCGCTTCGTCCGACAGCACCGGGAACGGCAGGTGCAGGCGCGAAGCCATCTCGGTCTGGTAGGCATTGCTTTGCGTCGACAGCCCGAACACCTCTGCGGCGCCGGCTGCCCTGAGCTCGGCGAACAGGTCGCGGAAGGCGCAGGTCTGCGGCGTACAGCCGCGGGCGCCGGGGATCATGTCCCAATCGTCGACCAGCCCGATCTTGCCGGGCTCGCCGGTTCGCGGATAGGCGAACACCACGGTGCGGCCCTTGAGCGCCGACAGCGTCACGGACGTGTCGTTGGTGGCCCGCAAGGTCACCGGCGGGATCGCCATGCCGGTCAGGTGCGCCGCGCCGCCATCATCGGTGGGCGCCGGGATCTTGCTCCAGTCGACGTCGGTGAGGCTGCTCTGGGTCATGGCCTGCATCTCCGTGGCGTCATTGCGAGCGAAGCGAAGCAATCCATAGCGACGCACACTGAATGGGTGGATTGCTTCGTCGCTTCGCTCCTCGCAATGACGGCTGAAATCCTAACCTCGCGCCCGCATCAGGCGGCCCTTTTCGCGGGACCAGTCGCGCTTCTTCTCGCTCTCGCGCTTGTCGTGCAGCTTCTTGCCCTTGGCGACCGCGAGCAGCAGTTTGGCACGGCCGCGCTCGTTGAAGTACAGTTTTAACGGAATGAGCGTCATGCCCTCGCGGTCGACGGCGCCGAGCAGCTTGTTGATCTGCTTGCGATGCAGCAGCAGTTTCCGCGGCCGCTTCGGCTCGTGGTTGAAGCGGTTGGCCTGCAGATATTCAGGGATGTTGGCATTGATCAGCCACAGCTCGCCGTTCTTGGAATCCGCATAGGACTCCGCGATCGTGCTCTTGCCGCTGCGGATTGACTTCACCTCGGTGCCGGTCAGCGAAATGCCGGCCTCGATGGTGTCCTCGATTGCGTAGTTGAAGCGGGCCTTTCGGTTTTCGGCGACAACCTTGATCGGGCGTTCGTTCTTCTCGGCCACTTTAGCTCTTCTTGAGGAGGTCGCGGATTTCCGTCAGCAGCACGACCTCGGCGGACGGCTTCGGCGGCTCGGCGGGCTTGGCCTCATCCTTGCGTTTGAATTGATTCATGAAGCGGACGACCATGAACAGGACGAAGGCGATGATCAGGAAGTTCAGCGTCAGCGTCAGGAAGTTGCCCCAGGCCAGCACCGCGCCCTGCTTCTTGGCGTCGGCCAGATTGGTTGCGGTGACATTCTTGGCAAGCCCGGTGAAATAGTTGGAGAAGTCGAGACCGCCCGTGATCGCGCCGATGATCGGCATGATGATGTCGCCGACCAGTGAGGTGACGATCGCGCCGAAGGCTGCACCGATGATGACGGCGACGGCGAGGTCGACGACATTGCCCTTCATGGCAAATTCGCGGAATTCCTTCAGCATGCCCATCCCCTTCTGTTCAACATTGCGCACGGCATTGTTCGCGGCGGTACGGTCCCGGCTCAGTTGATCAGGCCGGCATGCACCATGGCGCTGCGGACGGCCTGGCGGGTGGATTCGGCGACCGGCACCATCGGCAGGCGCAGCTTCTCGTCAAGCTTGCCGAGCAGCGACATCGCATACTTCACCGGCGCCGGATTGCTCTCGATGAACAGGTTGGTGTGCAGCGGCATCAGCTTGTCGTGAATCTTCAGCGCGGTGGTGACGTCGCCCTTCTGCCAGGCGGTCTGGAACTCGGAGCACAGCCGCGGCGCGACGTTCGAGGTCACCGAGATGCAGCCATGGCCGCCATGCGCCATGTAGCCGATGATGGTCGCGTCCTCGCCGGACAGCTGGTTGAAGTCCTCACCCATCGCGGCACGCTGCTGCGAGACCCGCACCATGCTGGCGGTCGCGTCCTTGACGCCGGCGATGTTCTTCAGCTCGAACAGCCGCTTCATGGTGTCGACCGACATGTCGATCACCGAGCGCGGCGGGATGTTGTAGATGATGATCGGAATGCCGATCGCATCGTTGATCGCCTTGAAGTGCTGATACATGCCTTCCTGGGTCGGCTTGTTGTAGTACGGCGTCACGATCAGCACCGCGTTGGCGCCTGCCTTCTCGGCGTGCTCGGCGAGCTCGATCGCCTCCTTGGTCGAATTCGAGCCGGCGCCGGCGATCACGGGCACCCGGCCCTTGGCCTCCTCGATGCACCACTCGACCACCCGCTTGTGCTCGTCATGGCTCAGCGTCGGGCTCTCGCCTGTCGTGCCGACCGGCACCAGGCCGTGCGTGCCCTCGTCGATCTGCCAGTTCACGAGTCCGCGGAACGCCGCCTCATCGACTGAGCCGTTTTTGAAGGGCGTCACCAAGGCAGTGAATGATCCCCGGAATTTTGTCTTGGCTGCCATGGACTTCCTCCAAACGCTTCAGGCTAAAGGCTAGGTCGACGGACCCTTGTTGTTGTCGTGCTTTACGTCCGTGCAACCGGCACCCGGTTGATGCGAAACGCCATGAAAGGCAATTCATATCGGGTCTGGCCGACAGGCGAAAGGGCCGTACCGTACCTATTCCCAACGGTAATCTGCGGCGCACGAAACCGCTTCCAGCCGCGATTTTGCCGTTGTGCTGGCGCAAACAGCCGCACCGGCAGGCTTCTTAGTATTTTGTCTACGTTTTCAATCAAATAAGAACCCATGGCCCAAACGACCAGATGATTCGGGGCCGCAGAGGACTTCTGTGATCCGTTCCGTTCGCGCAGGCACATTGCGGTCGACGGCGCTGGCGACGAGCCTGGCGCTCGTTGTCGGCCTTGCCGCCATCACGCCCGACGCCCGGGCCGCCGAGGATGTTCCAACCGCCAAGCCGGCTGCCCAGGACACGACTTCCAAATCCAGTGCTGCGAAGCCTGCCGCGCCGAAGACAGCGGCTTCCAAGAGCGCCACTCCCAAGACCTCGACTTCGAAGCCGGCAACTTCCAAGCCAGCCGCGACCAAGAGCAGCGAAGCCAAGAGCAGCGAAACCAAGAGCGGCGACACCAAGCACAGCACAGCCAAGACCGACACTGCCAAGACGGTCGCTTCCAAACCGGTCGCTTCCAAACCGGTCGCTTCCAAGTCCAGCACGGCCAAGACGGACGGAGCCAAGGCCGCCCCTCCCAAGACCGAGGCGCACAAGACAACGGCTCCGAAGTCCGCCGAACCGAGGACCACCACGTCCACGACTTCAAAGCACACCTCGCCGGCGGCAACGGGTACTGTCTCGAGCAGGTCGGTGCCCGCCCCCGCGCTGGTTCCGGCGACCCGCCAACATGCCGCGCCGATCGCGCGCAAGCCGGTGCTGCCTGCGGCCGTGGCCGCAACGTCGTCGACCTCGCAGTCGGACAAGGAAGCGCTCGCCAGCGTTGTCGAACTGCTGCGCAAGCGCAGGCCCTCTGACGCGACCGAGGCCGAAGCCTCGATCTCCGATCCGGTCGCGCGCAAGCTTGCGGAATGGCTGATCCTGCGCAGCGAGGACAATGGCGCCTCGGTCGAGCGCTACCGCGCCTTCCTCGACGCCAATCCGAGCTGGCCCTCGCAGACCTTCCTGCGGCGCCGCATCGAGGCCTCGCTCTGGGACGACCATCGCGACGACTCCGCGGTCTGGGCCTGGTTCCAGAATGAATCGCCGGTCTCCGCCAAGGGCCGGCTCGCGCTCGCCAAGGTGATGGTCGGACGCGGCGACCGCGGCAATGCCGAGCGTCTGGTCCGCGAGGCCTGGCGCAATGACGGGATGAGCGAGGAGACCGAAACCACCGCGCTCGAAATGTTCGGCTCGTTCCTGACCGCCGCCGACCACAAGGCGCGCATGGACACGATGCTCTACGGCACCGACAACGAGGCTGCCGGCATCCGCGAAGCCAAGCGGCTTGGCTCCGGCTACCTGGCGCTCGCCAAGGCGCGCATCGCCGCCAATCGCAAGGGTTCGAACCTGCGCGCACTGCTGGAAGCGGTGCCGAGCGAACTGTCCGGCGACACCGGCTATCTGTTCGCCAAGATCCAGCTGCTCCGCCGCGAGGAGAAGTTCACCGAAGCCGCGCGGCTGATGCTGAGCGCGCCGAGGGACGCCGCGCGCCTCTACAACGTCGACGAATGGTGGGTCGAGCGCCGGCTGCTGGCGCGCAAGATGATCGACGTCAACGAGTTTCGCACCGCCTATCTGATCGCGCGCGACGCGGCGCTGCCGGCCCGCGACATCTACAAGACCGAGCAGGAATTCACCTCGGGCTGGATCGCGCTGCGCTTTCTCAACGATCCCGCCCTCGCCTCCCAGCATTTCGCGCGGATCGGCGTCGGCAGCGCCAACCCGACGGCGCTCGCGCGTGCCGGCTATTGGCAGGGCCGCGCCGCGGAAGCCGCCGGCCGCGGCCAGGAGGCACGCGCCGCCTATGCGCGCGCGGCCGAGCAATCCACCAGCTATTACGGCCAGCTCGCGCGCGCAAAGCTCGGCCTGCCGCAGATCGAGCTGAACAGCGCGCCGCGCGGCCGCGGCGCCGATCGGCTGGAGATCGTGCGGGCGGTCGGGCTGCTCTACGAAATCGACGCGCGCGAGCTCGCGATCCCGATCTTCGGCGACATGGGCGACAACGGCGATCCGGAAGCGCTGGCCGGCCTCGGCGAGCTTACCGCACGCCATGGCGATGCCCGCGGCATGCTGCTGATGGGCAAGTCCGCCCTCAACCGCGGACTGCCGTTCGATCACTACGCCTATCCGGTGAACGGCATTCCGTCGTTCCGCCAGGTCGGGCCGGAGGTCGAACAGAGCGTGGTCTACGCGATCGCGCGCCAGGAGAGCGCGTTCAATCCGGCGGTGGTGTCGCCGGCGCAGGCCTATGGTCTGATGCAGGTGACGCCGGATGCCGGACGCTATGTCTGCAAGCGGGCCGGCATCGGCTTCGACCTTAACCGGATGAAGACCGACCCGGTCTACAATGCGATGCTTGGCGCGGCCGAGCTCGGCGGCCTGCTCGAGGACTATCGCGGCTCCTACATCCTGACCTTCGCCGCCTACAATGCCGGCCGCGGCAGCGTGAAGAAGTGGATCGAGCGCTACGGCGACCCGCGCGATCCCAAGGTCGACGCGGTCGACTGGGTCGAGCTGATTCCGTTCTCGGAGACGCGGAACTACGTCCAGCGCATCATGGAGAACCTGCAGGTCTACCGCGCCCGCTTCGGTGGCGGCACCAAATTGCAGATCGAGGCCGACCTGCGCCGCGGCGCCAGCGTGGAGTGAGCCGGCGCTGCCGGTTTTCAACAGCCTTGCGACCGGCAGTGTTCAGGCTTTGCAGAAATCATCCTAACTCGTTGTTGTAGCTTATATTTCTTTCATTCAATCGGGCCCGCGCGGCCAAGTCGCCGCGCCATATAGAGGCTCGGCGCCCGCTCCGGGGCGGCCGGCGGCCAAGGTGCCACCAAATCACCTTGTCGCAATCTGAATCTGCCGCTTGCGGCTCAGCGCCCAGTCGGGCATATCGGCGCCATTGGAGAGGTGGCCGAGTGGCTGAAGGCAACGCTTTGCTAAAGCGTCATACGGTCTCAAGCTGTATCGAGGGTTCGAATCCCTCCCTCTCCGCCAGCCCCGCAACCGGCTGCCCAACGATGGTCCCTAAGTATCTCCATGGAGACATTCGGGCTTCGGCCCGCCCGGTGTGAACCGGCAGTCACCTCCACGTGAACGAAACATCATTCCCGGCACCTCGAAGCGAGCGCGAAACAAACCGCGCGCAGCATCCCCCCATTATTTCTTTCACCTGAACATTTCCGGGGTAAAGCCATGCAGCAAGTCGATGGCATTCAATTCCAGGATCTCGACCAGGTTTTGCGTAACGCCCAGCTCCGTCGCTCCACCGATCTAGCTCCCTGGTTACGGCTGCGCTTCTCTTCCAGAGCAGGCAGGCTCGTCATCGCGACTTCGCTGGCCTGCATGGTTGCTGTGCTGGCGATCGTTGCTGCACCGCGGCCGGTCTCGATCGCTGCGCTTGGCAGCGAGTGGCAATGCAGCAAGGCGGCGTTTGTCTTGACGACCTGTCGTCAAGCCGACCCTGCGCGCTCATAGCAAGCGGCCTCATCCGTTCAGGCAACGTCGCTCGTTGCACCGGCACCGCTTATGCTCGCAACGTCGATTGGCCGGTGAAACCAAGTGCCCGGCAGCTCCGTAACTGGAGCGCCGACCCATTTCTTCCATTTTTGGTCCTACGGGCCGGCTGGGGCCGTTCGGTCTTTTCCCAGTCTCGAGCGGCCTCATCTTTGTGTCCGTCTGGTGTAGCCGCGGCGACCTCAACGGGCGCGCGCGAGGGCCGACATGGAAGCTGCAGGCTTCCCCTCGGCAGGATTATTTGGCATCAAATGAACAGGAAGCCCGCATGAAGAAGCCGCCGGCTAGCGAGATCGGGCTGAAGGCGAAGAACCAAGATGGATGGCTCAAGCCGCGGTCTCAGGTTAGCGATCTGCTTCGCACTGGTTCTCGTTCTGCCGGCTGCGCAGACGCCGCCGACGGTGCATTCGCGGGACGAGTGGCGTGTGGTCGGCAAGGAATGTCGCGACGTCTTGCCTGCGCAGGCAAAGATACGGGCATGCCTCAACCTGCTGAGCGATCGACGACTCTCGACCGCCTATCTTGCGCCGATCAACGGCGAGATATCGAGCACGTTCCAGAGCTTGCGGGACTACGACAACGCCATAAAGTATAAACGGATCGAAATCGAACGCGCTAACACCGCGGCAGAGCAACCTCCTTCGTCGGGCGACGCATTTCCTGCAAGTCTTGGCGCGATGTCTCTGCGTTACATGGAGCTCGGCTCGCTCCTGTCGCTCAATCGCCTCACCAACTTCAACAGCCAGTCGGATGAAGCGCGCCGGGTCGCCATTGAGGAGCAAAACAACTACAATCTAGCGCTTTCGTACAACCCGATGAACTACAGGGCCTATCGATACCGGGCTGAGATTCACAGCCTGTTCTGCGACAGCGCGTCGGCCGCTCAAGACATTGAGGCCGCGGTCAGGTTTGCCGAGCAAGCCGGAGATCAGGATGCCGCCCGCGACTACAAGCGCGTCACGCTCGGCGCCTGCATTCCGGCGTGGCGGCGAGACTAGTCTCGCGAGACCCGGCAGGCTGTCGCCACCCGGTGGCCCCCCGCGCCAGACCGTCCCGACCGTATTGTTACGGACCCGCGACTGGCAGGCTATTTGCGATGCATCCGTGAATAGTTCGGCGCCGGCGGTTCTCGGTGTGCCGAACTCAGACATTCGGAGCACGCACATGAACATGCACCATCGTTTTGAGACAGCTCGCGGACGCGACGGACGAGAGTCGACGATCAGCAAGATGCTGTCCGATCTTGTCCTGGTCTGCCAGCAGATCGAAGCCGACATCGCGACCGAAGAGGCGCGCGCGGGGATTCGTGACCGGTCGGACGCCAGGTACCCGATCCTGGCAAGGTCGCTCAATGAGCGATACGCCAATCTCAAGGGAACCATCGCCACGCTCGAGAAGCGTGTCACCGAGAGATCTCAGCACAGGCTGATCACCGAC
Source organism: Bradyrhizobium sp. INPA03-11B (assembly GCF_040446015.1). NCBI lineage: Bacteria > Pseudomonadati > Pseudomonadota > Alphaproteobacteria > Hyphomicrobiales > Nitrobacteraceae > Bradyrhizobium > Bradyrhizobium sp. INPA03-11B. The sequence goes on along the minus strand of NZ_JASGSR010000097.1, from coordinate 652 downwards.
GCAGCATAACCGACCCGTGAGAAGCAAAGGGGCCCGCCGGGAGCGAGGCCCCTGGCTGCTTACTGCACCGGGAAGCACTGCCGCTTGCCGTCGTTCGGGCAGTAGAAGCAGGCCTTCGAGGAACAACCCGACAGGTCTCCGGCCTTGTTCAGGTTGTAGTTGCATCCTGCGGTTCTGTCGCACGCCTTCACGACTGCCCCGATCGGGGCGGCAGAGGCCGACTGACCGAACGTGAACAGAGCAATCGCAGTTGCAACGGCGAAGCTCAGTGTAATTGAACGCATGATTTACCCTCCTCCACAATTGGGCCGACGCACCATTGCATCACCCTGGCAGGACTCTCGCAGGACTGTTCTGCAATTGATGTGAGGCGGGTCACTCAGGCATATGGCCGCGTGCGTCGGCGCAGCGCTGACCGACGTCACCCGCTGCCGCGGGTCGATGGATCGAGGTTCCGGTTCTCGCCCGGCGGGATCGGCCCGAAGCCTGGATACACGTAACGGTCCGGAGGAACGACCGGTTCAGTTGGACGGAAGATGAGATGCTGTCGCACGCGCCGGTGATGCGCAGTTGCGGCGTCGGCGGTCGCACTGCACAGGATCACGAGGGGTAGCGTCAAGACCAGGGAAATACGTAGCGACATTCGTAAGGC
>NZ_JASGSR010000096.1:0-31779 GCF_040446015.1 Bradyrhizobium sp. INPA03-11B | reverse complement strand
GGGTCGGGGTGGGGGTGTCGCCGCGAGCGAGACCGCCGACGTGGAGAGAGCCCCCACCCATATCGCATCTTCGATGCGATATGACCTCCCCCGCAAGCGGGAGAGGTGGGGAATGAGTTCGCGGACGGGCTTCTACTGCTTCTTCTGCTGAATGAAGGTCGGGCCGACCGTGCGGATCTGGCCGTCGCTTGCGGGCGTCGGCGCCGTTGCGTCAGCGGCCGCAGCCGGCTGCTGCTGAGCCGCAGCTGGCGCGCCCTTCTTGCCGGCGGCGGCCTTGGTCTGCGCGCGCTGCTGCATCTTCCGCGCGCTCTCCTCTGTGACGATGATGTCGCCCTGCTGCGCGGCGGACGTCTGGTCGTCGACCGCCTTCAACGCCTCGGCCCAGCTCTGGCCGGCCGCCCTGCAGGAGCACGACGGATTGAACTCGGTGCGGTACTTGAAGGCGTTCGGCAGCGACGAGTAGGACTGCCCGCTGATCGAGACTGCCTGGTTGATGTCTTCGCCGGGATTGCGGTAGGCGAACAGGCTGGCCTCCGCGGCCGGGCACTGCGCCTTGCAGATCTGCTCGTCGGCGGCAAAGCGCGCCGACGAGGTCGCGAACGAAATCGGGAAATAGGCGCCGTCGCAGGTGCGGACGCAGACGGTGCGGAAGGTACCGGACTGCCCGCCATATTGCGCGTCGGGCGGGGGCAGCGGGGTATTCGGATTGGCGCCGCCACCACCGCCGCCGAACAGGTTCTCGATGAAATTGCCGGGGCCACGCGCGGCGGCCGCGGCGTATTGCGGGCCGCAATTGTTCTGCGCCAGCGCGGTCAGGACCGAGCGGCGCTGGTTCTCGCGGTCGGCGCCGCCGAGCCCGCCGGTGCGCAGCCGTTCGAGATTGGCGGTCATCTGGTCGAGATTGGCGCGCATCTGCTGGATCTGGTTGTTGACCGGTCCGCACTGCGCCGAATTGTTATTGAACAGCGAAAAGAACCCGGAGCTGTCGCAGCCCATGCGCCGGGCCTGCGCCGTCACGCGATCGAGTTCGCCCTGCTGCCTTGTTGCCGCGTCCTGATAGCGGCGGATCTGCTCGTCCTTGGCCGGATCGCCGCTGCCGCCGCCGCGATCGATTGCCGCCAGCTGGCCCTCGAGCCGCACGCACATCGGATTGGCCTGCGGATTGGGCTGGGCGCCCTGGGGCGCCGGGCCGGGCGGGCCAGGCGGCACCTGCGCCAGGGCATCCGTGGTGGGCAGGGCGATTGCCGCCAACAGGGCGCAAGTCGAAAACCAGCGGGAGAAGCGAGAACGGGAGCTATTGAGCATATCCGGCCATTAAAACGACGCCGCGCGGCGAGCAACGCCAAAGCGCGCGGGCAAGGCCGCTGCAATAGCCTTTTCTCGGGGCAGCGTCACGTCGTTTCCGGGGCGCCGGTGTGGCAATAACCCCGTTTATCCAGCAGCTTGGCTCAGCGCTGGCAGGTGATGGCGACGTATTCGCCGCAGCTATTGCCGGTGCATTTCTCATTGGCGGCGTGCGGAACCGCGCCGGTGATCTCGTCGGGATCGACGCGGCGGTAATTGGTGGCCTGCGCAAAATCCCGTGACCGGCAGTAGGCGCGGGCGGCGGACGCGCCGCAGCGGTCACCACGGGCGAGGCACTGGTCGATGCCGTAGCCGTCGGCCTGGTTGGCGACGATGAAAACGCGGCTGTCGGCCGACGCGGCCGAGGGGACAAGGGCGGACGGGACAAGGAAGAGCGTGCAGGCAATCAATGCTGAAAAGGGCCGCATGGTGCACCGGTCAAAATGGCGGGGAATCCGCCGGCCCTCCCGTACGCCCAATTGCTTAATAATGATTAACCATGAGGGCGTTGGCGTGATTTCGGCGCCCGGCGCGTTGCAAAGCGCCCGAAAACAGCCCCTTGACGCGATAAAGGGGCCATGAGACATGGTGGAACCATGAACGGCCACCTCGCCATCTGCAGCATTTGCCGCGAGATTATGAGCTAGCGATTCGCTGGCTGAGGCCGTCTTTTCTCAATCACCCTGAGAATCACTGGACGCCCGGCCGCAAGGGACGGTGATCCATGGAATTGCGCCTTTACGACACGTTGACTCGGGAGAAGCGGCCGTTCGTGCCGCTCGATGCCAACAATGTCCGCATGTATGCCTGCGGACCGACGGTCTACGACTTCGCCCATATCGGCAACGGCCGCGCGGCCATTGTCTTCGACGTGCTGTTCCGCGCGCTGCGCCATCGCTATGGCGCCGGCCACGTGACCTATGTCCGCAACATCACCGACGTCGACGACAAGATCAACGTCCGCGCCGCGCGGGACTATCCCGGCGTGCCGCTGAACGAGGCGATCCGCAAGGTCACCGAGCAAACCTACCAGCAGTATCAGGATGACGTCACGGCACTGGGCTGCTTGCCACCGACCGTGCAGCCGCGCGCGACCGAGCACATCCCGGAGATGCGCGCGATCATCGAGAAGCTGGTTGCCGGCGGCTTTGCCTATGTCGCCGAGGATCACGTGCTGTTCTCGCCGCAGGCGATGAACGCGGCCAATTCGATGCTGCCGCGCTATGGCGCGCTGTCGAAGCGCTCGCTCGACGAGATGATCGCGGGTGCCCGCGTCGACGTTGCGCCCTACAAGCGCGACAACACCGACTTCGTGCTGTGGAAGCCGTCGAAGCCGGGCGAGCCGTCGTGGCCCTCGCCGGCAGGCATTGCGGTCGAGGGCCGGCCCGGTTGGCACATCGAGTGCTCGGCGATGGCCTGGAAGCATCTCGGCGAAAAGTTCGACATCCATGGCGGCGGCATCGACCTGGTGTTCCCGCACCATGAGAACGAGCTCGCGCAGACCTGCTGCGCGTTCCATACCGACCGCATGGCCAATGTCTGGATGCACAACGGGTTCCTGCAGATCGAAAGCGAGAAGATGTCGAAGTCGCTCGGCAACTTCTTCACGATCCGCGATCTGCTGGCGGATTGGCCGGGCGAGGTGCTGCGTCTGAGCATGCTCCGAACGCACTACCGTTCGCCGCTCGACTGGACGCTGAAGAGCGCGGAAGAAGCCGCAAGGACGCTCGACGACTGGTATGCGGTCGCGGCCGACGCCGAGTCCGGCGCGCCGTCGCCGGCGATGGTCGAGGCGCTCTACGACGATCTCAACACCGCGCAGGCGATGGCCGTGCTGCACGGCCTGCGGAATGCTGCCGTGAGCAGTGAGGCAGGCCGCAAGGAATTTGCCGGTTCGCTGCGGCTGCTCGGCTTCCTGTCGGAGAGCGCGGCAGCATGGGAGGCGCGCAAGCAGCAGGCGAGCGGTGTCGACGCTGCCGCGGTCGAGGCGCTGATCGCCGAGCGCGCCGCGGCGCGTGCGCGCAAGGATTTCAAGGAGTCCGACCGGATCCGCGATCAGCTCGCCGCGATGGGCGTGGTGATCAAGGACTCCAAGGAAGGCACCACCTGGGAGGTCGCGCGATGAGCCGTTCCGCACCCGCGCTGCGCCCCTATCTGCCTGATGACGCGCCGCTGCTGGCGGCGATCTTCGCGGCCTCGATCATGGATCTGACCGGCGACGATTATAGCGAGGCGCAGCAGGAGGCCTGGGCGGCGGCTGCCGACGACGAGGCCGCGTTCGGCAAGAAGCTCGCCGGCCAGCTGACGCTGATCGCGACCTTGCAGGGCGCGCCGGTTGGGTTCGCCTCGCTGAAGGGCGCCGACGATATCGACATGCTCTACGTGCATCCGAGTGCCGTGGGGCAGGGTGTCGGCGCCGCGCTGTGCGATGCGCTGGAGAAGATCGCGAGCGCCCGCGGCACCAAGACCCTGAAGGTCGATGTCAGCGACACCGCGCTCGAATTCTTCCGCAAGCGCGGCTACGTCGCCCAGCAGCGCAATTCGGTGACCATCGGCGACGAATGGCTCGCCAACACCACGATGCAGAAGACGCTCGACGGCGTTGCCACGCCCGGAGGCCACGCATGAGCCGCGAGCGCCTCTATCTGTTCGACACCACGCTGCGCGACGGCGCGCAGACCAATGGCGTCGACTTCACGCTGCAGGACAAGCAGGTGATCGCGGGCATGCTCGACCAGCTCGGCATCGACTATGTCGAGGGTGGCTATCCCGGCGCCAATCCGACCGACACCGAGTTCTTCAGCAGGAAGCCCGCCTTCGACCACGCGCGCTTCACCGCGTTCGGCATGACGCGGCGGCCGGGCCGTTCGGCCTCGAACGATCCCGGTCTCGCCGGCATCCTCGAGGCCAAGGCGGACGCGATCTGCTTCGTCGCGAAATCCTCCGCCTACCAGGTCCGGGTCGCGCTCGAGACCACCAACGAGGAGAACCTCGCCTCGATCCGCGACAGCGTCGCTGCCGCCAAGGCGCTCGGCCGCGAGGTGATGGTCGACTGCGAGCATTTCTTCGACGGCTACAAGGAGGACAGCGACTATGCGCTCGCCTGCGCAACTGCGGCCTATCAGGCCGGCGCGCGCTGGGTGGTGCTGTGCGACACCAATGGCGGCACCATGCCGCATGAGATCGAGAGCATTGTCGCCGATGTTATCAAGCAGGTACCCGGCGCCCATGTCGGCATTCATGCCCATAACGACACCGAGCAGGCGGTCGCCAACTCGCTCGCCGCAGTGCGCGCCGGCGCACGCCAGATCCAGGGCGCGCTCAACGGCCTCGGCGAGCGCTGCGGCAACGCCAACCTCTGCTCACTGATCCCGACCCTGAAGCTGAAGCAGGAATTCGCCGACAAGTTCGAGATTGGCGTCACCACCGAGAAGATGGCGACGCTGATGAAGGTGTCGCGCACGCTCGACGACATGCTGAACCGAGCGCCCAATCGCCATGCGGCTTACGTCGGCGAGAGCGCCTTCGTCACCAAGACCGGCATCCATGCCTCTGCCGTGATGAAGGATCCGCAGACCTACGAGCACGTGCTGCCGGAGACCGTCGGCAACCACCGCAAGGTGCTGGTCTCGGATCAGGCCGGCCGCTCCAACGTGATGGCCGAGCTCGACCGCGCCGGCATCGTCTATGACAAGAGCGATCCGCGCCTGACGCGGCTGGTCGAGGAGTTGAAGGAGCGCGAGGCCGCGGGCTTCGCCTATGAATCCGCCAACGCCTCGTTCGACCTCTTGGCGCGCCGCACGCTCGGCAAGGTGCCGGAATATTTCAAGGTCGAGCAGTTCGACGTCAATGTCGAGCAGCGCTACAACGCCAACGGCCAGCGTGTCACGGTGGCGCTTGCGGTCGTGAAGGTCGATGTCGACGGCGAGCGGCTGATCTCGGCCGCCGAAGGCAACGGTCCGGTCAACGCGCTCGACGTCGCGCTGCGCAAGGACCTCGGCAAGTACCAGAAGTATATCGATGGTCTGAAGCTGATCGACTACCGAGTGCGTATCCTCAATGGCGGCACCGAGGCGGTCACGCGCGTGCTGATCGAAAGCGAGGACGAGACCGGCGAGAGCTGGACCACGGTAGGCGTCTCGCCCAATATCATCGACGCCTCGTTCCAGGCGCTGATGGATTCGGTGTTCTACAAGCTGGTGAAGTCGGGCGCGCAGGCGTGAGGGCTAGACTGTCATTCCGGGGCGCGTCGAAGACGCGAACCCGGAATCTCGAGATTCCGGGTTCGATGCTTCGCATCGCCCCGGAATGACGGATTGAAGGAGGGCGTCAATCATGATCGACCACGTCTCCGTCGGCGTCCGCGATCTCGAACGCGCCGCGCGGTTCTACGAGCCGACGCTGGCCGCGCTTGGTCTGAGCCGCCTCGTCACGCGGCCGGCGACGATCGGCTTCGGCAAGGCCTATCCGGAATTCTGGATCAATCTGCGCGCCACGATGGCGCACGTCGCGCATGAGAGCGGCACCCATATCTGCCTGCGCGCGAAGACCATCACCGAGGTCGATGCCTTCCACGCCGCCGCGCTGGCCTCCGGCGGTCTCTCCGATGGTCCGCCAGGCCTGCGCCCGCACGACCGTGTGCGCTATTATGCGGCTTTCGTCCTCGACCCCGACGGCAACCGCATCGAGGCCGTGACGTTTCCGAGTGAGTAACGGAAATTGAGGGCTAGCGGTTAGACCCGTCGTCCTGAGGTGCGAGCGGAGCGAGCCTCGAAGGGCGAATGGCCACCAGCCGGGCCGTTCATCCTTCGAGACGCGCTACGCGCTCCTCAGGATGACGGGAACAGTGTTGCGCGAGCCGAAGGGGACGCTCGAAAGCTCCCGCCTACAGCCGCCGCGCCACTTCGGGCGCCAGCTCCTTCGCGGCTGCCGGCTTGCCGGCCACGGCGGAATGCAGCCGCGGCAGGATGTCGTCGACGCGGTCGGCCATCAGGACATTGATCGGCAGCGTCGGGCGGATGAACTCGGTCATACGCATGTGGTTCAGCAGCGAGAGCAGGGGTTCCCAGAAGTTGTCGATGTTGGCGAGCAGGATCGGCTTGGAGTGGCGGCCGAGCTGCTGCCAGGTCAATTGCTCGACCAACTCCTCCAGCGTGCCGATGCCGCCGGGCAGCGCGACGAACGCATCGGAGCGCTCGAACATCAGGCGCTTGCGCTCATGCATGTCGGGGGTGACGATCATCTCCTGAACCGAGGTCAGCGCATTCTCACGCGCCCGCAGGAATTCCGGAATGATGCCGGTGACGGAGCCGCCATGATCGAGCGTGGATTTCGCGACCGCGCCCATCAGGCCGATCGAGCCGCCGCCATAGACCAGGCGAACGTTGTTGTCGGCAAAGGCCTTGCCGAGCGCGATGGCAGCTTCAACAAAGCGGGGATTGTTACCGGGGCCGGAGCCGCAATAAACACAGACGGTCTTGATTTGGTTCATACGATCCTTGTGGCACTGCAGCGTAAACACGGTCAAGACTCGCATATGGGGATTGAGGGCCAAAAAATCCCGTAAATTCCCGCGAATCGCGAACAATTTTCGTCATAAGCCTGTACGCCGCGTTCAAACGATCTATATGACGGGCACAATGGCAAATCGTGGAAAAGATGTGGCAGCGGACCGCCGCGCCATGACGGCGAGAGCGGGCTCCTGATGGTGCCGCCGCAACAGAAGATCACCGCTGCCGCGGAGCCCAAGGCCGCCACGCCGGCCGCCGAGAAGGGCACGCTGCTCGGTACCCTCGTTCATCTCTGGCCCTATATCTGGCCTGGCGACCGCGCCGATCTGAAGATGCGCGTGATCTGGTCGGTGGTGCTGCTGCTGTTCGCCAAGCTCGCGACGCTGTCGGTGCCGTTCACCTTCAAATGGGCGATCGACGCGCTGAACGGCGCGGGCTCGGCGCCGGTCGAGCCGTCGAACTGGGTGCTGTGGCTGATCGCCTCGCCGGTGCTGATGACGATCAGCTACGGCGCGGTGCGCATCATCATGGCGGTGCTGACGCAGTGGCGCGACGGCATCTTCGCCCGCGTCGCGATGCACGCGGTGCGTCGGCTCGCCTACATCACCTTCGTGCACATGCACGAGCTGTCGCTGCGCTTTCATCTCGAGCGCAAGACCGGCGGCCTGACCCGCGTCCTGGAGCGCGGCCGCTCCGGCATCGAGACCATCGTGCGGATGGTGATCCTGCAGCTGATCCCGACCATCGTCGAGGTCGCACTGCTGGCGGGCGTGCTGCTGTGGCAGTTCGACTGGCGCTACGTGCTCGCCGTGCTGCTGACGGTCATCGTGTTCATGTACTTCACCTACATCGCGACCGAGTGGCGGATCGAGATCCGCCGCAAGATGAACGACTCGGATACCGAGGCGAACACCAAGGCGATCGACTCGCTGCTCAACTACGAGACGGTGAAGTATTTCGGCGCCGAGGAGCGCGAGGCGCGGCGCTACGACCGCTCGATGGAACGCTACGAGCAGGCCAGCGTGAAGACCTATACCTCGCTTGCGGTGCTCAACACCGGGCAGGCGATCATCTTCACCGCGGGGCTGACCGCAACCATGCTGATGTGCGCGTTCGGTATCCGCAACGGCACTCATACCGTCGGCGATTTCGTGCTGATCAATTCGATGATGATCCAGCTCTATCAGCCGCTGAACTTCATGGGCATGGTCTATCGCGAGATCAAGCAGGCGATCATCGACATCGAGAAGATGTTCGACGTGCTGGCGCGCGATCCCGAGGTGAAGGACGTGCCGGGCGCAAAGCCGCTCGCAGTGTCCACCGGCAGCGTGCGCTTCGAGGATGTCCGCTTCGCTTATGAGGCGGACCGGCAGATCCTCAAAGGGCTGAGCTTCGAGGTGCCGGCCGGCAAGACGGTCGCGATCGTCGGCCCCTCCGGCGCCGGCAAGTCGACGATCTCGCGGCTCTTGTTCCGGCTCTACGACGTCTCCTCCGGCCGCATCCTGATCGACGGCCAGGACATCAAGAACGTGACGCAGGCCTCGCTGCGGTCGGCGATCGGCATGGTGCCGCAGGACACCGTGCTGTTCAACGACACCATCCGCTACAACATCCGCTATGGCCGCTGGGATGCCGGCGATGACGAGGTGGAGGAGGCGGCGCGGCTGGCGCAGATCGACGGCTTCATCCGGATGTCGCCGCAGGGCTACGAAACCCAGGTCGGCGAGCGCGGCCTGAAACTCTCCGGCGGCGAGAAGCAGCGCGTCGCGATCGCGCGGACCGTGCTGAAGGCGCCGCCGATCCTGGTACTGGACGAGGCGACCTCTGCGCTCGACAGCCACACCGAGCATGAGATCCAGGGCGCGCTGGAGCGGGTCTCGCGCAACCGCACTTCGCTCGTCATCGCGCACCGGCTGTCGACCATCGTCGGCGCGGACGAGATCATCGTGTTGGACCAGGGCCGGATCGCCGAGCGCGGCACCCATGCGCGGCTTTTGGCCGCCGACGGTCTCTACGCCAGCATGTGGAACCGGCAGCGCGAGGCTGAGGAGGCCCGCGAACGGCTCGCCCAGGTCGACGAGGACGGTACCGCGCCGAATCGCCTGCCGCCGGCAGTCACGGAGTCGTCGGACGATTCCACCCCTGACGCGGGTGAGAAACCCTTGCCGACCGCCGCGGAATAGTCGATTTAGGGCGTCTCCCGCCGCAGGGGCGGGGTACCACAGCGAGTTCTGATGTCGATCGCCAATTCCATCCGCGCGCAGATCCCGCCGATCCACCCCGAGGGCTATCCCTTCATCGGCGGCTTCGCTCTGGCAAGCCTGATCCTGTTCTGGATCTGGACCCCGCTGGGCTGGATCGGGACGCTGCTCACGGTCTGGTGCGCGCTGTTCTTCCGCGACCCCGTGCGCGTGACGCCGCTACGCGACGGCATCGTGGTGTCGCCGGCCGATGGCCGCGTCTCCATGGTGGTGCAGGCGCTGCCGCCGGCCGAGCTCGGGCTCGGCGACAAGCCGCTGCCGCGGGTCTCGGTTTTCATGAGCGTGTTCAACTGCCACGTGAACCGCAGCCCGGTGGCCGGCCGCATCGACCGCATCGCCTACCGGCCCGGCGCCTTCATCAATGCCGAGCTCGACAAGGCGAGCGAGGACAATGAACGCAATTCGCTGGTCATCTCGAGCTCGAACGGGCGCGTCGGCGTGGTCCAGATCGCGGGCCTCGTGGCGCGCCGCATCGTCTGCTTCGTCAAGGAAGGCCAGTCGATCGGCGCCGGCGAGCGCTTCGGCCTGATCCGCTTCGGCTCGCGGCTCGACGTCTACCTGCCCGAGGGCACCAAGGCGCTGGTTTCCGAGGGCCAGACCGCAGTCGCGGGCGAGACCATCCTGGCGGATTTCCGCGGCGCCGATCCCGGCCGCACCTACCGGGCCGATTAACGCTGTTTTAGCCGGTTGATTAGCCGGTTCCCGCACCGATGGCGGAGCGGGGCCATGCTTGCTATATTTATCGGACCATGACCCCATTCGATAACAATTCCAGCGAGCTGCGCCGCCGCCGGTTCCGCCCGATCCCGGTGCGGATGCTGGTGCCGAACATGATCACGCTGCTGGCGATCTGCGCCGGCCTGACCGCAATCCGGCTGTCGACGGAAGGGCGGATGGAGCTGGCGGTTGCCGCCATCGTGTTCGCCGCGATCCTCGACGGCATCGACGGCCGCGTCGCGCGCATGATCAAGGGCCAGTCGAAATTCGGCGCCGAGCTCGACAGCCTCGCCGACTTCGTCAATTTCGGCGTCGCGCCGGGCCTGATCCTGTATTTCTGGCAGCTGCATGAATTGAACAATGGCGGCTGGATCGCCGCGATGGTGTTCGCGATCTCCGGCGGTCTGCGTCTTGCGCGCTTCAATGCCTCGATCGACGACCCGAACAAGCCGGCCTTCGCCGCCAACTATTTCACCGGCGTGCCGGCGCCGGCCGGCGCGATCACCGTGCTGCTGCCGATCTATCTTGCCTTCCTCGGCGTGCCGATGCCGCCGGCGACCTTGACGGCGTTCTACACGCTGCTGATCGCCTTCCTGATGGTGTCGCGCCTGCCGGTGTTCTCCGGCAAGACGGTGAAGATGCGCGTGCCGCCGGAGATGGTGCTGCCGGTGTTCGTGGCGGTGGTGTTCTTCGTCGCGCTGCTGATCGGCTATCCCTGGCACATCCTGTCGGCGGGCTCGGTGGCCTATTTGATCAGCCTGCCGTGGGGCTGGAAGTCCTATCGCGATCAGGAGCGCCAGCTTGCGGCGCAGACGCAAGGCGCGAGCGCACCGGCGGCGACATCGCCTGCGGCTCCCTACGCAGCGCCGGTCGCGGAGAGCGACCACGACGATCGTCCGACGCATTTGCATTGAGGTCATCCTGAGGAGCACGAAGCGCGTCTCGAAGGATGCACGGCCACAGACGGGCCGTCGCCCTTCGAGGCTCGCTCCGCTCGCACCTCAGGGTGACGGCGATGGAGCGTGATTGAGTCCGCTCCCGCAAATATCAGCCATGAGCGTGCCTCGGTTGGGTTCGCCTGCGATCTCGGCTATAGGCTGGGACGGCCCGCTCGAGCATGATCCGGAAAAGTGGAGACCGGTTTTCCGAAAGATCATGCTCAAACAAAGAAATCTCACGCCAAAAATCAGGAGAGAAACGCCGTGACGACATCCGCTTCCGCCCCGCTTCCTGCATCCGTCCTTGAAGCGTTGGCGCGCTACGACACGCCGACGATCTGCAACGCGATGGAGATCGTAGCGCCCGAGCGCCGTCTGATCGGTTACACGGTGAAAGCGCTGGTCTGCCCGTTCCCGACCTTGCCGCCGATCGTCGGCTACGCGCGCACGGTCGCTATCCGCTCGGTGCTGAAATCCGGCCTGTCGGCCGAGGAGCAGTCGAAGCGCCGCATCGACTATTACGAATATGTCGGCACCGGCTTCGGTCCGCGCATCTCGGTGATCCAGGACATCGACGGGCCCGACGTCGGCTATGGCGCGTTCTGGGGCGAGGTGCAGAGCGCCGTGCACAAGGCGCTCGGCTGCCTCGGCGTCATCACCGACGGCTCGATCCGCGACATTCCGCAATGGGCACCGGGCTTCCAGGCGCTGGCAGGCTCGATCGGCCCGTCGCATGCCTGGGTGCATGCCGAAAGCTTTGGCGGCGAGGTGCGCGTCGCCGGCATGACGGTGCGCTCCGACGACCTGATCCACGCCGACAGCCACGGCGCGATCGTGATCCCCTACGACATCGCGGCGAAGCTGCCTGAGGCCGCCGAGCTCTGCGGCCGCCGCGAGACCCCGATCCTCGACATCGCGCGCAGCAAGGATTTCACGCTCGAGAAGCTGAAGGACGCGCTGAAGCGTTCGTCGGAAATTCACTGACGCATGGTGCAGACGATAGGCATGTGTCTCCGTCATTGCGAAGAGCGATAGCGACGAAGCAATCCACATCTCGGCAAGCGGCGAGATGGATTGCTTCGCTTCGCTCGCAATGACGCAAGTCAGGTTGGTCAAGTCAGGCCGGCGCGACCTTCGCGATCTCGTTCGCGCCGCGAAGGGTCATGTCAATCGCGACATAGAGGATCACGGCGAGGCCGACATAGGCGATCCAGCGGTGGTTCTGCAACAGCCGCGCGATGACGGTGGCGGCAGCGCCCATCATCGCGATCGAGAGCGCGAGACCGAACACCAGCACGATCGGCTGCTCGCGCGCAGCGCCGGCGACCGCCAGCACGTTATCGAGCGACATCGAGACGTCGGCAACGATGATCTGGGTCGTGGCCTGCCACAGCGTCTTGCGCGGCACCTCCGCGCCGTCGGAGCCATCCACTGCCGTGGTCTCGTGTGTGCTGGCGCGCAGCTCCCGCCACATCTTCCAGCACACCCACAGCAAGAGGATGCCGCCGGCCAGCAGCAGGCCGACGATCTGCATGAGCTGCGTGGTGACAAGTGCGAACAGGATACGCAGCAGCGTCGCGGCGCCGATGCCGATCAGGATCGCCTTGCCGCGTTGTTTTGCCGGCAGGCCGGCCGCGGCAAGACCGATCACGACCGCATTGTCGCCGGCCAGCACGAGGTCGATGACGACGACTTGCAGCAAGGCGCTGAGCGCGTCGAGTGAGAGCAGTTCGGACATGGATCATGTTCCCCTTGAGGTCGGGGAGTGGACCGTTTCGACGAATCCGAATGCGGCCATCGGGCCGACGGCAAATCCGCCACGACGGTGTCGCGTCGCGGGTCGAAGCAGGGCCACTCCAACTGAGTTCCAGTCCGACATCGCAGCTTGTGGCTGCCAGAGGGGCCCGGCCTGGGATTTACGGTCGTGACACCGGACGAAGCACGGCCTGTTCCTCGAAGAACAGCGCCGCCTGATCCGGCTCGCCGAGGATCGCCGCTGCACACCCCATGAAGGTGAAGGCACCGGCAAAATCCCACAGCGTGAGGTTCGCCGCGCTCGTGCGCACGTGGATCACGCGCGCCGCAAGCGCGGCAACGGCTGCCTCCGCGAACAACAACAGGCTGAGCGCGGGCAGCACGAGTGCGGGCTCAACCAGACGAAGCGTCAGGATGATCGGCAGCGCGGTCAGCACGCCGAACAGCACGAGCATGCCGAATGGCTCCAGCAAGGGAGCCTTCCGCAAGATCCCGTCTGGAATGGTCGAGGACATTCCGGTATCCTGGCTTTGTCGTTCATATCGACGATACCAGAATCCACTCACGTTGACGCGCGGCGCGGCGCCGCGCGTCCGTAGGCCGCGCGACAAGCTGTACGCCTTGTGGACATGGAGGAGGGCTGTGGTCGGAGTCATTTCGGACGCCTTTTTGGTGCGGATGGCGCCTTGGCATGCCATGGCAAAGTTCACGCGGCGCATTTATCCTTGGTGGCTGCGCTGGGCGAACGATCGAAAGGCAATTTCGATGAACATGGCAGGCAAGACGGTGCTGATCACCGGTTCCACCGATGGCGTCGGCCGCTACGTCGCGATGAAGCTGGCGGCTGCCGGCGCCCGGGTCCTGATCCATGGCCGCGATACGCAGAGGGCGCAGACCCTCGCCGACGAGATCAAGCGGGTCAGCGGCCGCGAGCCGATGTTCTATCAGGCCGATCTTTCCTCGCTCGCCGAGGTCCGCGAGTTCGCCCAGCTGGTGCTTGACGATCAGGAGCGCCTCGATGTCTTCGTCAGCAACGCCGGCATCGGCTCGCAGAACGAGGGGCCGGCGCGGCAGACCAGCAAAGACGGCCATGAGCTGCGCTTTGCCGTCAACTATCTCGCCGGCTTCCTGCTCGCGCACCTGCTGTTGCCTCGGCTGAAGGCGAGCGCGCCGGCGCGCATCGTCAATGTCGCCTCGGTCGGCCAGCACCCGATCGATTTCGACGACGTGATGATCACGAAGAACTACAGCGGCGGTCGCGCCTATGCGCAGAGCAAGCTGTCGCAGATCATGTTCACCATCGACCTTGCCGCTGAGCTGGAAGGCACTGGCGTCACCGTCAACGCGCTGCACCCGGCGACCTACATGAACACCACGATGGTGCGCGCCAGCGGCGTCACGCCGATCTCGACCGTCGAGCAGGGCGGCGACGCCATCCTGCGTCTCATCCAGGGCGAAGACGTCGCCGGCCAAAGCGGGCTGTTCTTCGACGGCAAGCGCAAGGCCCGCGCCCATGCGCAGGCTTATGATGCCGAGGCGCGCCAGCGGCTGCGAACGTTGAGCCTCGCGCTTACGGGCCTGCGGGCTTCCTGACGCGGCGCGTCACGGGCGCGCCCCGTGTGCGAGCTTGGGTACGACGTTGGCCGCGGATCGCCTCGAACAGACGCTTGCATGCGGCCGGAACGCCGCGGTCGGGCACGGTGGCGATACCGAGCAGCAGGCCCGGCTGCGCGCGCTTCGGCGAGAGGTACCACGGCGAGAGCGGGGCGGGCGCGAGGCCGTGCGCAAGCACCTGCCTTACGATTTCGACATCGTTGGCCTTGTCCGGCAGCGGCAGCATCACCGCGAGGCCGGCAACCTGTACGTCGTTGCTCCACGTGCGCAGCGCCGATGTCAGCGCGTCGCGGCTGTCGCAATAGACCCGCTTGGTTCGGCGGAGGTGGCGGATGTAGTGACCGTCGCGCATGAACTCTGCGGTGGAAAGCTGCACGGCCGGCCCGGGGGCAGGGACCAGGCATGTCGCGACGTCGGCGAACCGTGCCGCCAGTTGCTCGGGCGCAACCAGGAAGCCGAGCCGCAGCGTTGGCGAGATCGTCTTGCTGAACGAGCCGAGATGGATCACGCGGCCGGCGCGATCGAGCGAGGCGAGCGCGGGCGCGGCGCGGCCATCGAGCTGCAACTCGCCGAGGTAATCATCCTCGATGATCCAGGCGTCGGCTTGCGCCGCCCAATCGAGCAGCTGCGCGCGGCGGGTCGGCGACAATGGCGGGCCGAGCGGCGCCTGCTGTCCCGGCGTCACCACCGCCAGCGCGGCGTCCGGCGCGTGCCTGAGGCCATGGTCGACATCGACGCCACTGCCGTCGACAGGGATCGGGACCAGCTCGAGCCGAGCGAGCTCGAGCCCCTTTCGGGTCAGAGGAAATCCCGGATCTTCCATCCATGCGCGGCGGCCTTCGAGGCCGAGCACGCGCAGCGCGAGGCCGAGTCCGCCGCTGAAGCCTGACGTGATGACGATCTGCGCGGGCGAGCATTCGAGCCCGCGCGCGATTGCCAGATGCGCCGCGATCTCCCGCCGCAACTCGAGCTCGCCGCGCGGATCGGTGGTGCGGGCCACCGCGCTCAATTCCGCCCGCACGGCGCGCGCGCGGATCCGCGCCAATAGCTTGGCGGGCACTGAGTCCTGCGCCGGTACGCCCATCCGGAAGATGCCTTCACCGGTGAGATCCCTGAACATCTCCACGACCGAGCCGGGTGCGACCGGTGTGTCGGGCTTGGCGGCTTTCCTTGGCCGTCCCGCAACCGTGGTGCCGTTCGCTTTCGACGACACGATGTGCTGGGTGTCCGACAGTTTGTCGTAGGCCGCCCGCACCGTGCCGCGCGCGACGCCGAGCTGCGCGGCGAGATCGAGCCACGACGGCAGCCGGGCGCCCGGCAACAGCACGCCATTGTCGATCGCCGCCACGATAGCCTTGCGGATCTGCTCCGAGAGCGGCGTTTTGGCCGAGCGGTCGAGCGCGATGGGAAGCGGCTTTGGCATGGCCCGTGGTACACCAATTCGGTTCATTCTTGGTGCTTCTTTTCGGACCCCCGTGCCCGCATCTAACGATCAGAAACGGAGGCATGAGATGAAGACCCTATTGACGACTTTGCTGGCCTGCGCCGCACTTGCGACCCCCGCTATGGCGATGGAATCGGTGACGCCGAAGTTCGAGCATGTGATCCCGAACATTCCCGGCAAGTCGCTGGTCGCGGCCGAGGTCGACTTCGCGCCGGGCGAGCCCTCGGCGCCGCACCATCACGCCAAGTCGGGCTTTCTCTATGTCTACGTCCTCCAGGGCGCGATCGAGAGCCAGGTGGAAGGCGAGGCCGCGCCGCACATTTATCGCGCGGGAGACAGCTTCTTCGAGGCGCCCGGCGCGCACCACGTGCTCGGGCGAAATGCCAGCGCGACTGAGCCGGCGAAGCTGCTCGCGGTGTTCGTCGTCGACAGCAACGACAAGGCGCTGACCGTCTACGACAAGGCAGCACAACAGGAAGGACCCAAGCAGTGAGCATGCGGATCGATTACAACAAGGCCGCGCCCGCGGGCATCAAGGCACTCGGCGGCGTCTATGGCTATCTCACGCAATGTGGACTTTCCGCGCAGCTGATCGAGCTGGTCTATCTGCGGATCTCGCAAATCAACGGCTGCGCCTATTGCCTCGACATGCACACGCGCTCACTTCTGAAGATGGGCGTCAAGACCGAGAAGCTGGCGCTGCTGCAGGTCTGGCGCGAGGCGGAGGCGCTGTTCGACGCTGAGGAACGCGCGGCGCTGGCCTGGGGCGAAACCGTTACCCGTGTCGCGGAGACCGCGATCCCGGACGAGGATTACCAGGCTGCGCGCACCGTGTTCAACGAGAAGCAGCTGGTCGACCTGACTATCGCGATCGGCCTGATGAACACCTACAACCGGATCGCAATCGGCTTCCGCAATCCGCCGCAGGCCGTGGCCGAGCATTCCGCCGCGGCGTGATTGGGGCGGCCGGGCGGCGCGTGTCGTCTAGCTTTGACGTTGGGCGAGATAGAATCCGGCCAATACGGTGACGAGCCCGGCGGCCTGCAGCGTGGTTGGCGGCTCGCCAATCAATAGCCACCCCAACAGCAGGGTCAGCACCGGTACGGTCGCAGGAAAGACCGCTGCGCGGGCTACTCCGAGCTGCTGGATCGACAGCGCGAACAGATACATCGCTGCAGGGCCGGCCAGGATGCCCTGGGCAACCGCTTGCAGCGCATTTTCGTTCAG
The DNA here is from genome assembly GCF_040446015.1 of Bradyrhizobium sp. INPA03-11B. Classification (NCBI taxonomy): domain Bacteria; kingdom Pseudomonadati; phylum Pseudomonadota; class Alphaproteobacteria; order Hyphomicrobiales; family Nitrobacteraceae; genus Bradyrhizobium; species Bradyrhizobium sp. INPA03-11B. The sequence goes on along the minus strand of NZ_JASGSR010000096.1, from coordinate 14,969 downwards.
GCCGATCGCCGCATCGCGGGCCAGCCCGCCCGAGGCGGCGTACAGCGGAAATAGCGAGAGCGACAGCACGCTGATGACCGTGGCCACCGAGAACGCAGAGACGCGCCAATAGCGCACCAGCGTCGCGAAGCCGGCAAACATCAATCCGGTCGTGACGAAGATCAGATCGCCCATCACGGCGCTCGATCCCATGTGACCAATCGACTCGCTGCCGATCACGGCAAGGCCGGCCAAGATGGCCACGGCACCGGCGACCCGGGAGAGTGAGATCGATTCCTTCAGCAAGACGACCGCAAGAAACAGTCCGCCGAGGGTCGCGCAGGAGGGCTGGATCACGCTGCCGTGCCCCAGAGGCACGAACATGAAGCCGGTATAGCTGATCAGCGACATCACCGGCCCGCCCAGCACCATCAGCGCCATGCCACGGCGCCACCCGATGCCGCCGAGATGCTTCAGGCCGGCGCGCAAAACGAGCGGGATGAATACGATGCCCGACCACAGGAAGCGATGCATCAAGAGGTCGACGGGCGTGAACCCGACCTTCAGGCCGTGCCGGGTCGCGACGAAGCCGAGCGCCCAGCAAAGCGCTGCGCCGAGGCCGCTTGTGACCCCGAGCAGCATGGCTTTCGTGTCTGGAAGGGCTGCAGCCTTGGCGCCGGCCGTATGTTCGCTCATGGCGGACGACTACGTGAGCTCACAGCGCGGATCAACCCGTTGCGATGCAGGGCAGCGCGGCGCAGTGGCCGCTTGCGAAGACTCATGTCGGACGACGAGCGTGTACAGGTGCCGGCGACCGCTTGTGCTTTAATCTCGTACCGCTGCGTGCCATGTAAGGGCCTTGGCCGTTGTCTCTTGGACGAAAGCGGTCTTGCCGTTTCGATAGGCCCCGATGTTGTCCTGTGACGAAGCTGCAAGGCGCCGCTTGATGTCGGCGTAGGCGCGGGCTGCCTCGGGGTGTGCGCGAAGATAGTCGCGAAACACCACCAACGCCTCCCAACGCGGATGCGACGGCTCGGTCACGTGCAGATGGTGGGTCCACGGACCCGGAGGCCCCTTGCGGAAGAACAGTTCACCGGGAAGCCACGACGCGTAGTCCGGCAGGTAGATATAGCCAAGCGCCTCAAGCGGCGTGATGCATCGTTCTTTGGCCTCTTCGAGGCTCGGCACGCCAACCAAGAGGTCGATGATCGGCTTCGACGGGAGACCCGGAACGGCCGTGCTGCCGACATGCTCAATGGCCAACGCGAATGCGCCGAGCGCGTGTGTGATCCGCGCGCGCTCCTGCGCGAACAGTGCGGGCCAGCTGGGGTCATAGTCGGAGACGACGATCGACCCCGCGCCATATTTCTCCACGCTCACCTCCTGATCGTCCGTTCACAGACTATCACGCGGGCGGTGGCCGGGCATCACTCACGAATCCTGCTTCACCTCGACAGGCTTTTTCGCGAACTGCGGAAAGGTCTCGGCGACGACGGGTCCATCCAGCCGCCATGAATAGCAGCCGCCGACGAAGAACGGCGGCTCGGTGACGTCTCGCTGGTGATCGAGCGCGCCGCGGCCCTGTGGGTCCTTGCCCGAGGTCGCGGTCTGGAACAGCGTCGTTACCGCAGGACCCAAGAGCTCGGCGAGATGGGTGCAGGTCTCCAGCCTGCCGATCTTGCGGCGGACGAGTTCGCGCCAGCCCTTGCCGATGCGCTCGCCGACCAGCCGCTGCAAAATGCCCTCGACATCGAGGCAGGACGGGTAGGGCGTCGAGGCCATATTGGTGCCGGTCTCGCGGATCGTGAAACTGTCGTCGACCGCAAGCCGCAGCCGGATATCGTGCACGGGATCCTCGGGCTGCTGCAGGCCGCGATGCTTGTCCTGCCGCGCATAGGGCTTGGTGTCGACCAGCCGCGCCTCGACCTCCCATAGCCCGTCGTCACGGAGATAGCCGAGACATTCGACGGAGCGGCGGTGCATCAGGCGGCGGGGCTTGCCGTCGGCATTGGTATCAGGTGCGGACATCGGAACTCGCTGGATTGAATCTGAATCGATCCAATCGGCCGCAAGCTGCGATGTCAACGGGAGCGGCAGAATGGCGTTATGAGACGTCGTCATTCCGGGGCGGTCCGCAGGATCGAGCCCGGAATCTCGAGATTCCTGGTTCGATGCTCCGCATCGCACCGGAATGACAGGGCTGCCGCGCCTCAGCTCACCCGCCGCTCGCGGTTCTCCCAATACGGCTTGCGCAGCTCGCGCTTCAGGATCTTGCCGGCGCCGGAGAGCGGAAGCGGGGTCGAGGTGATGTCGACGCTGCGCGGGCACTTGTAGCCGGCGATCAGCGCCTTGCAGTGCTCCATCAGCTCGTCCGGCGTGGCGCTTGCACCGGTCTTCATCACCACGACGGCGTGGACCTGCTCGCCCCAGCGTTCGCTCGGGATGCCGATCACGGCGCATTGCGCCACCGACGGGTGCTGGGCGAGGGCGTTCTCGACCTCGGCCGAATAGACGTTCTCGCCGCCGGAGATGATCATGTCCTTGACGCGATCGACGACGTAGACGAACCCGTCCTCGTCCATGTAGCCGCCGTCGCCGGTGTGCATCCAGCCGTCGATCACGGCGCGCGCGGTCTCCTCCGGGCGCTCCCAATAGCCCATCATCACCATATCGCCGCGCACCGCGATCTCGCCGACGGTGCCGAGCGGCACCACCTGATCCAGGGCGTCGACGATCTTCACTTCGGCGCCGAGGGTGGCGCGACCCGCGCCGCGATGCCGGCCCTTGGCGCGCCCGTCGCCGATATGCTCCTTCCAGTGCAGCAGCGTCGCGATCGGCGACAGCTCGGTCATGCCGTAGGCCTGGGTGAACTCGACATGCGGCAGCGCCTTCATCGCGCGCATCAGCACGGCGTCGCTGATCACGGAGGCGCCGTAGGAGATGCGCTTCAGCGACGACAGGTCGTAGGTGCCGAGCGTCGGATGATCGACGAACATCTGGATCATGGTTGGCACCAGCAGCACGTCGGTGATGCGCTCCTTCTGCACGGCGGCGGCGACGCCGTCGGGCGTAAAGCCCTGGATCACGACGTTGGAGCCGCCCGACAGCAGCACCGAATACATCGCCGCGCCGTTGGCGAGGTGGAACATCGGCGCCGCGTGCAAATAGATCGAGGTGCCCGGCCACAGGCCTTCGCCAAGCGCGTTCAGCGCGTTGGCCATCAGATTGCCGTGGCTCAGCATCACGCCCTTGGAGCGGCCGGTGGTGCCGCCGGTGTAGAAGATGCCGGCGAGATCGTCGCGGGTGCGCATCGCGTCCGCCATGGGCTCGCTGCGCGCGATCAGCGTCTCGTAATTCTCCATCCCGGCGGGCGTCTCGCCTTCGTCGGCATAGATCAGCTTCAGGCCGGGGATCGCGCTTGCCAGCGTCGCGCCGACCGCCGCAAACGCCTTGTCGACGAACAGGATGGTTGCGCGGCAGTCGCGCAGCGCGTCCTCGTTCTCGATCGGAGACCAGCGAATATTGAGCGGCACGATCACGGCGCCGGCCCAGCCGACCGCGAGGTACAGTTCGAGATAGCGGTCGGAATTCAGCGACAGGATCGCGACGCGGTCGCCATTCCCGGCGCCGAGGGCGCGGATGGCGGAGGCGAGGCGGGCGACCCGGTCGCCGACCTCGCGCCAGTTGCGCCGCCGCTCACCGCAGACGACCGCGAGCTCGTTTGGATTGACCTGCAGCGCGCGCCGCAGCCCGTGTGTGATGTTCACTCTCGTCCTCCCTTGGTGCGTTTCCCTTGCGAGGCGGTTTGTCCGCCTTCTCTGCAGCCGGAATGGCTGCTTTCTGCACTATCTTGCGCGTTGCTGTCGTGGCGATGCCCTCGGTGAGGCGGATCGCGAATTCCTCGGCGACGGCGCGCCCGGTCATCTCACCGCCGGGCTGGAACCAGTGTCCGATCCAGTTCAGCGAGCCTGCGATCGCGAACGCCGCGAGCTTCGCGTCGCACGGTTTCACCGAACCGTCTTCAACGCCCTGCGCGATATAGTCGCGGAAGGCGCGGTCGATGCGTCGCTTGGCCGTCTGCACGATCTTGCGGTTGTCCTCGCTGAGATCGCGGAGGTCGAAGCGGACCAGGCTCTTGCCGTAGTCCTCGGTCATCAGCTCGGCATAGCGGACGATCAGCTTGCGCAGTTTGCTGAGGCCGCTGCCGGTGCTTGCCGAGGTCTCGGCGATGCAGTCATCGACCAGCTCATTGCCGATCGACCAGCACTCGTAGAGGATCTCGTCCTTGCCGCGGAAGTAATTGTAGAGCGCCGGCTTGGTGATGTTGAGCCGCCTGGCGACCTCGTTCAGCGTTGCGCCGTGGTAGCCCTGTTCCAGGAACAGGGCGACGGCCGTGCGCAGCACCGCCTCGCGCTTCTCGTCGCGGGCGCGGCGCCGGCTCTCGAAGGGCAGCCAGGGGGACTGGCTGGAGGAGGGGATGTGACCGTCGTCCATGTCTTGAAGCCGGTGTCGTGAAGCCGATGCCGCATTGACTCTGTGTAATGGCCCGTATATTACCCGTGGGTAATAAATAGTCCAGTGGGTAATTTTCGGGAGGACACGCGATGACGTCACGCACCTATGTTGCCGGGGTCGGCATGATCCCGTTCGTCAAGCCCGGCGCCAATGCGCCGTATCACGTGATGGGCGCCGAGGCGGCGAAGCTCGCGCTCGCCGATGCCGGTCTCGACTATGGCCGTGTCCAGCAGGCCTATGTCGGCTACGTCTATGGCGACTCCACCTGCGGCCAGCGCGCGCTCTACCCGGTCGGCATGACCGGCATCCCGATCGTCAACGTCAACAACAACTGCTCGACCGGTTCGACCGCGCTGTTCCTGGCGCGGCAGGCGATTGAATCAGGTGCGGCCGATTGCGTGATGGCGCTCGGCTTCGAGCAGATGAAGCCCGGCGCGCTCGGCGCCGTGTTCACCGATCGCCCGAGCGCGTTCGACGATTTCGACGCCGCTGCCGACAAGCTGGTCGACGCGCCCGGCGTGCCGCTGGCGCTGCGCTATTTCGGTGGCGCCGGCCTCAGCCACATGAAGAAATACGGCACGCCGCTCTCTGCCTTCGCCAAGGTGCGCGCCAAGGCGAGCCGCCACGCCAAGAACAATCCGCTGGCGCTGTTCCGCAAGGAAGTGACCGCCGACGACGTGATGAACGATCAGGTGATCTGGCCCGGCGTGATGACACGGCTGATGGCGTGCCCGCCGACCTGCGGTGGCGCCGCCGCGATCTTGGTCTCCGAGAAATTCGCCGACCAGCATGGGCTTAACAAGAGCGTCCGCATCGCGGCGCAGGCGATGACGACGGACACGCCGTCGACCTTCGGGGCCGACGACATGATGCAGGTGGTCGGCTACGACATGGCGCGCGATGCTGCGAGCAAGGTCTATGAAGCCGCCGGCATCGGCCCCAAGGACCTCGACGTCGTCGAGCTGCACGACTGCTTCGCCCATAACGAGCTGATCACTTACGAAGGGCTCGGCCTGTGCGGCGTGGGCGAGGCCGCGAAGTTCATCGACGACGGAGACAACAGCTATGGCGGCCGGATCGTCACCAACCCGTCCGGCGGCTTGCTGTCGAAGGGCCATCCGCTCGGCGCCACCGGGCTTGCGCAATGCTACGAGCTGACCCGGCAGCTGCGCGGCACCGCTGCGGCGACGCAGGTGGATGGCGCGCGGCTCGGCCTGCAGCACAATCTCGGCCTCGGCGGCGCCTGCGTCGTCACGCTCTACGAACGCGCCTGAGGCTGCCATGGTCGATCAATCCGCTGTCGGGCGTGCGTTCACACCCGTGACCGCGCGCGTCGAGCCGGGACGCCTGCGCTTCTTCCTCAAAACGCTCGGCGAGACGAACCCGGTCTATCATGAGGGGGAGGCGGCGCCGGTGCCGCCGACCTACCTGTTCTGCCTCGAGATGATGGACGCAACCGATGGGCTCGAGTTCCTGACTGCGCTCGACATCGATCTTGCCCGCGTGCTGCACGGCGAGCAGCGCTTCGACTATTACGCGCCCGTTGTTGTCGGCGACACGCTGACATTCCACCCGCGCGTTGCCAGCGTGACCGACAAGAAGGGTGGCGCGATGACGCTGATCGTGGTCGACACGCCGGTCACCAACCAGAACGGCGTCCACGTCGCCGATGTCTCGCGCACCATCGTGGTTCGCAATGCGAGGCCGTCATGAGCAGCAGCGTTCCCTCGGTCGGCGACATCATCGTCCACAAGGAATTTCCACCGATCACCCGGCATCGTCTGGCGCTGTATTGCGGCGCCTCCGGCGATCACAACCCGATCCATGTCGACATCGACTTCGCGAAAGCGGCCGGGTTTCCCGACGTGTTCGCGCACGGCATGCTTGTGATGGGCTATCTCGGCCAGGCACTGACGGATACGGTCGCGCCGTCGCGGATCCGCTCGTTCTCGACCCGCTTTGCCGCGATCACCCAGCTCGGCGCCAAGCTGACCTGCGAAGGCGCGGTGACCGAGTTGATCGAACAAGGTGGTGAGTGGCGCGCAAAACTCGCGCTCACCACCAAGGACCAGAACGGCGAGATCAAGCTCGCCGGCGAAGCCATTATCGCGCTTTAGGAGAGATCATGTCGAAACTGCAAGGAAAGGTCGCGCTCGTTTCTGGCTCCGGCCGCGGCATCGGGCGCGCGATTGCGCTGAAGCTCGCGGGCGAGGGCGCGCGCGTCGTGGTCAACGACCTCGATGCCGAGCCGGGCAATGCCGTCGTCGCCGAGATCAAGGCTGCGGGCGGCGAAGCGATCGCGGTCAATGGCAGCGTGACCGAGGCCGGCTTTGCCGATCGCTTCGTAGGTAGCGCGATCGAGCAGTTCGGCGGCCTCGACATCATCGTCAACAATGCCGGCTACACCTGGGACTCGACGATCCAGAAGATGACCGACGAGCAGTTCCAGGCGATGCTCGACGTGCATCTGGTCGCACCGTTTCGCATCATGCGCGCGGCGTCGGAGCCGATCCGGGTGATGGCGAAGAAGGAGGCCGAGGCGGGACACGAGGTGTTCCGCAAGGTTGTCAACATCTCCTCGATCGCCGGCCTCTACGGCAATGCCGGGCAGGCCAGCTATTCCTCCGCGAAAGCCTCGCTGATCGGGCTGACGCGCACGATGTGCAAGGAGTGGGGCCGCTACAAGGTCAACGTCAATTGCGTGGCGTTCGGCCTGATCAACACCCGCCTGACCCAGCCGATCGAGACCCAGCAGAAGACCATCGACGTCGCCGGCCGCGACATCAAGGTCGGCGTGCAGCCGCAGATGCTGGAGGCGATGGGCCGCATGATCCCGCTCGGCCGCGGCGGCACGCCGGAAGAGGCGGCGGACGCGGTCTATCTGTTCTGTGCCCCGGAATCGAACTACATCAGCGGTCAGGTGATCGTCGCCGGCGGCGGTCTCTTGATCTAACACGAGGGCAGAATGCACTACCGATCGTCCTGGATGACCGCGGAGCTGGACACGTTCCGTGACCAGTTCCGCAAATTCCTCGCCAAGGACTTGGCGCCGCACGCCGAGACATGGCGCGCGCAGAAGCTGGTCGACCGCGCCGCCTGGCGCGCGCTCGGCGAGATGGGCGCGTTGCTGCCGAGCGTGCCCGAGGCCTATGGCGGACTCGGGACCAGCTTTGCCTATGACGCTGCGGTGCTCGACGACCTCGAGAGCACGGTCCCGGAATTGACCACCGGCGTCTCCGTGCACAGCGCGATCGTCGCGCATTACATCCTCAACTATGGCTCCGAGGAGCAGAAAAAGCGCTGGCTGCCGAAGATGGCGTCGGGCGAGATGGTCGGCGCGATCGCGATGACCGAGCCCGGCACCGGCTCCGATTTGCAAAGCATCAAGACCACGGCGAAGAAGCAGGGCAATTCCTACGTCATCAACGGCCAGAAGACATTCATCACCAACGGCCAGGCCGCCGACCTCGTGATTGTGGTCGCGCGCACCGGCGCGCCGGGCGCCAAGGGCATTTCGCTGATCGTCGTTGAGACCGCCGGTGCCGAGGGCTACCGGCGCGGGCGCAACCTCGACAAGATCGGCCTGCATGCGTCAGACACCTCGGAGTTGTTCTTCGACAATGTCGCGGTGCCGCCGGAGAACCTGCTCGGCAATGAGGAGGGCAACGGCTTCGTGCAGCTGATGCAGCAATTGCCGCAGGAGCGGCTGTCACTTGCGATCGGAGCGGTCGCTTCGATGGAGCGCGCGGTCAGGATCACCGCCGAATACACCAAGGAGCGCACCGCGTTCGGCAAGCCGCTGATCGAGTTCCAGAACACCGCGTTCACGCTCGCCGAGCGCAAGACCGAGGCGATGATCGCCCGCGTGTTTGTCGACTGGTGCGTCGAGCGGCTGGTCGCCGGCGACCTCGACACCGTGACGGCGTCGATGGCGAAATGGTGGTGCTCGCAGAAGCAGGTCGAGACCGCCGACGAATGCCTGCAACTGCATGGTGGCTACGGCTACATGCAGGAATATCCGATCTCGCGGATGTTCATCGATTCCCGCATCCAGAAGATCTACGGCGGCACCAACGAGATCATGAAGGTGTTGATCGCGCGCTCGCTGTAGAGTTCCATCCACGTCATTGCGAGCGAAGCGAAGCAATCCATTGAGCGGCAAGCGTTGACATGGATTGCTTCGTCGCTATCGCTCCTCGCAATGACGAAAGAACGATCGCATCCCCTACATCGCGCGCACGTTCTTGAGGAACTTGTCGACCTGGACTTCCAGCTCGGAGGCGTTGCTGGCGAGCTCCCCGGAGGCCGCCAGGACGTTCTCGGCGGCCTTGCTGGCATCGTCGATCGCCTTGGTGGTTCCGTTGATGTTTGCGGTGACCTCCTTGGTGGCCGCGGCCTGTTCCTCGACGGCGCTGGCGATCACGGTCGAGATCTCGCTGATCTGGACGATGACCTGCGAGATCGCCTTCAGCGCGGTGGCGGTGTTGCCGGTCGCCGTCTGCATTTCGTTGATCTGCGCCGAAATGTCCTCGGTGGCCTTTGCGGTCTGGTTGGCCAGCGCCTTCACCTCGGATGCGACCACGGCAAAGCCGCGTCCGGCCTCTCCGGCGCGCGCGGACTCGATCGTCGCGTTGAGCGCGAGCAGGTTGGTCTGGCCGGCAATCTGGCTGATCAGCGCGACGACGTCGCCGATCTTCTGCGCCATGGTCACGAGGCCCGCGACCAGCTTGTCGGATTTCTCCGCTTCCTCGACCGCCATGCGGGCGATGCGGCTCGCCTCAGCCACTTGTCGGCTGATCTCGTTGACCGAGGAGGAGAGCTCCTCGGACGCGGACGCCGCACTCGCCGAGCGCTGATTGACGAATTCCGCGGTTGTTGTCAACGACCGCGCCGTGCCCTGCATCTGCGTCGAGGCCGATGCCAGCATCCCGGCAAGACCCTTCACGTTCGTCTCGAAATCGTCGGCCAGCTTGACGTTGCCTGTGACCACCGACCAGCTCAGCATTGCGCCGGTGTAATTGCCGCGCTTGTCGGTCAGCCCGGAGACCCTGAGGTCGAGCGTTTCCGGGCCGAGCTTGATCTTGGCCGCGTGCGGCAGGTTCTTGGGATCGCCGACGATGCGGCGCTGATGCGCCGGGTTCTTGTGGAAGATGTCGAACGAGTTGCCGAGGATCTGGTCCGGCCGCACCGGAAGCAAATGCTTCACCGTGTCGAGCGTCTTGAGGCTGGTCTGGTTGATGTAGGTGATGTTGAAATCGGTATCGCACATCATGATGTTGATCGGCATGTTGTCGAGCATCTGCAACAGCCGCTCGGTCTGGGTTTCAAGCCGGGCCTTCTCGGTCGCAAGCTCCCAGGTCAGCATCGGCCCGGTGTAGCGGCCGCGCGAATTGGTCATCGCCGTCACGGTGAGATCGAGCGTCTCGCCGCCGATGGTGATGCGCGCCCTGTGCGGCAGGTTCTTCGGATCGGACAGCAGCCGGCGCTGATGCTGCGGGTTCTTGTGAAAGATATCGATCGACTGACCGATCAGCGCATCGACCTTCACCGGCAGCACATGCTCGATCTTCTTCAGATTCTGCCGCGTCGACTCGTTGATGTAGGTGATCCTGAAATTGTCCAGCTCGCAGAGCATGACACTGATCGGCATGTCGTCGAACAGCCGATATGAACTGTCCGAGCCGACGACGCTTGCGACGCTCTTCATCCCCAACATGCATTGCCTCCAGCATTGATATCAATTGGTGAACTGAAAACGCTGCACCTGACCGGCAGCAGAAAACATTCCGCCGCCGCGTAGCGGGCAGGTGCGAGACACGATTTGCAATCTCTGACTGCATGAAACGGTAGGCGATTCGAGTTCCATCCAGAAGTGCATGCAATGAGCCGTGCGTGATCGCGCCAGGCATCACGCGTGGTGCATGCAATGAACGCTGCCGAAATCGGCGCACAACACACCGATTTGCTGCGAAGTTGACGCGATCTCGCAGAGAAGTCGCGAAGTGACCTCGCGTCGCACCGTAGTCTTACGGAAACAACCGTGCGCGCACTTAATGTTTGTTAGTGTGCATTTGACGGAAAGTGTATGCAGATTGTGCCACGCTGTGATCACGCGCGCGGCAAAGCGCATCGCGTCAGTCGTCTCGCGCTCTCGTCGCGCGCCCTGGTTCTGATGGTGCAGTTTGCGGATCGCCTTCTCGCTCGCACACCGTTGCATCGCAGATAGAGCCATTGAAAGAAGCTCGCGCAGGTTGATTCGGGCGCCGCACGATGTGTCTGCCGTTCGCAGGACGATGGCCACTGGCTTGCGCGCTGGCCGGGCCGCCGCGATCCAGCCGGCGATCGTCCGCTCTGCGGAAATCGATGACGAAACGACGTTGCCCATTGTCTACTGCATGGCTTGACGTTGCTGTGGCCTCGCGACGCGGCTTCGGCCTTGCGCCATATTTCCTTCTATCATACCCCCGTCGGACCACGATCCGCGCCAAGCCAATGCGCGCCAGTAGCCGCAGGGAGCCCTCATGACCAAAAGCAATGCCCGCACCGGAGGCCAGATCCTGATCGACCAGCTGGTCGCGCAAGGCGTGGAGCGCGTCACCTGCGTGCCGGGCGAGAGCTATCTGGCGGCGCTCGACGCGCTGCATGACAGCTCGATCGACGTCGTGATTTGCCGCGCCGAGGGCGGTGCGGCGATGATGGCGGAGGCCTATGGCAAGCTCACCGGACGTCCGGGCATCTGCTTCGTCACCCGAGGTCCGGGCTCGACCAACGCCGCCCATGGCGTGCACATCGCGATGCAGGATTCGACCCCGATGATCCTGTTCGTCGGCCAGGTCGACACCGGCATGCGCGAGCGCGAGGCGTTCCAGGAGCTCGACTACAAGGCGGTGTTCGGCACCATGGCGAAATGGGCGGTCGAGATCGATCGTCCCGACCGCATTCCGGAGCTGGTCGCGCGCGCGTTCCGCGTCGCGCTGCAGGGACGTCCCGGTCCGGTCGTGATCTCGCTGCCCGAGAACATGCTGACTGAAACCGCGGCCGTCGCCGACGCGCCGAAGGTCGAGCCTGCTGCGACCTGGCCGGCGCCCGCGGATCTCGAATGCCTCGGTGCGATGCTCGCATCCGCCAAAGCGCCGATCGTGGTGCTCGGCGGCTCGGGCTGGACCGAACAGGCGGCGAAGGGCATCGCGCGCTTTGCCGAGCGCTTTGATCTCCCGGTCGCCACTTCGTTCCGCCGCGCCTCGCTGATCGACGCCGACCATTCGCATTATGCCGGCGATCTCGGCATCGGCCCGAGCCCGAAACTGAAAGACCGCATCACCGGCGCCGACGTCATTCTGCTGATCGGCGGCCGGATGTCGGAAATGCCGTCGTCGTCCTACACGCTGCTCGACATTCCCACACCGAGCCAGAAGCTCATTCACGTCCATCCCGGCTCCGAGGAACTCGGCCGCGTCTACCAGCCGGCACTGGCGATCCAGGCGACGCCCGCAGCCTTCGCCGCCGCGGTCGAGACCATGAAGCCCGCAGCCGCGCCCGCCTGGAAGGGCGAGGCGGCGAAGGCGCACGCGGATTATCTGGCTTGGACCGACAAGCCGCGCGAGCTGCCGGGCAATTTCCAATATGGCGAGGTCGTGACCTGGCTGCGCGATCGCCTGCCGAAGGATGCGATCGTCTGCAACGGCGCGGGCAACTACGCCGGCTGGATCCATCGCCACCATCGCTTCCACAGCTTCGCGGCGCAGCTGGCGCCGACCTCGGGCTCGATGGGCTATGGCGTGCCGGCGGCCGTGATGGCCAAGCGGCATCATCCTGATCGCGTCGTCGTCGCGTTCGCCGGTGACGGCTGCTTCCTGATGAACGGGCAGGAGTTCGCCACCGCGGTGCAGTACGACGCACCGCTGATCGTCGTCGTCATCGACAACGCGCAATACGGCACCATCCGCATGCATCAGGAGCGCGACTATCCCGGCCGCGTCGTCGGCACCCAGCTCAAGAACCCGGACTTCGCGCTGTACGCCAAGGCGTTCGGCGGCCATGGCGAGCGGGTCGAGCGCACCGAGGATTTCGCTCCGGCCTTCGAGCGGGCGCTCGCTTCGGGCAAGCCCGCGATCCTGCACTGCCTGGTCGATCAGCGCGCGCTGTCGGTCGGCAAGGACTTCCAGCCGCAGGCCGCGAGCTGATGCCAGAGTCAACCGGCCGTCACGTCGCGATCATCGGCGCCGGCGCGGTCGGCGTGATCTCGGCCATCGAGGCGCTGCGTTGCGGCCACCGCGTCACGCTGATCGATCCGGGCGAGCCCGGCGGTCAGCAGGCGGCGAGCTACGGCAATGCCGGCTGGCTGTCGTCGCATTCGGTCATTCCGCCGGCCGAGCCTGGCACCTGGAAGAAGGTGCCAGGCTATCTCATGGACCCGCTCGGGCCGCTCGCGATCCGCTGGTCCTATCTGCCGAAGGCCTTGCCTTGGCTCATCAAGTATCTGCTGTCGAGCTGGACCGAGGCGCAGGTCGAGGCCACCGCGCGGGCAATGCGCGATCTCCTGAAGGACGCGCCGCTGCTGCACCGGCAGCTCGCCGAGGAAGCCGGCGTCCCCGAGCTGATCGAGCGGCGCGGGGTGATGCATGTGTTTCCGTCGCGCGCGCCGTTCGACCGCGACCTCGGCTGGCGCATCCGCAAGCGCGTCGGCATCGAATGGCTGGAGCTCGATGAAGACGAGATGCGTCAGCGCGAGCCTGATCTGCATCCGCGCTACAAGTTCGGCGTCGTGGTGGAAGAGGCCGGACGCTGCCGCGATCCCGGTGCCTATGTCGCGGCGCTCGCCGCGCATGCGATTACGAACGGCGCCGAGCGCATCGCCGCCAAGGCCACAGGCCTCAGGCTTGCGGGCGACAGGCTGGTTGCCGTGGTCACCGAGAGCGGCGAGATCGCCTGCGATGCGGCGGTCGTCGCCGCGGGTGCGCGCTCGAAGCAACTGACCGCATCGATCGGCGATCGATTGCCGCTGGAAACCGAGCGCGGCTATCACGTCATGATCGAGAGCCCGGAATCCGGACCGCGCAATTCGATGATGGCCTCGGACGCCAAGATGGTCGTCAACTGGACCGACAAGGGCCTGCGCGCTGCCGGCACGGTGGAGATCGCCGGGCTCGACGCCGAGCCGAACTGGAAGCGCGCCGAAATCCTGCGCGAGCATCTCTTCAGCATGTTCCCGAAGCTGCCGAGGGATATCCCGCCATCGCGCATCAAGACCTGGTTCGGCCATCGCCCGAGCATGCCCGACGGACGCCCCTGCATCGGCCACAGCAGGGCCTCGCGCGACGTGGTCTATGCCTTCGGCCACGGCCATGTCGGGCTGGTCGGCTCGGCCCGCACCGGCCGGCTGGTCGCGCAATTGCTTAGCGGCCAGACGCCGGAGATCCCGCTTCAGCCATTCGCGCCGTCACGATTTTTGTAGAAAGAAACCTCAGCTCTCGCCGGCCCACGCCGTGATCGCCGCCGGCGCGATCACGCGCCGTGGCATGTGCGGATTGATCGTGCCGGCGCTGACGTCCTGGGTCTGAACGAGCAGGGTGCGTGCGAACGCCTTGGCATCCTGCTCGGTCGTGAAGGTGCGGGTCTGGCGCGCGAAGCGGTGGTGTCCGGCGTCGGGATCTCTCAGCGCGAACGAGACGTACCAGATGGCCTTGTCCATCTTCATTGCGCGTCTCTGGCGGCGGTAGTCCGCCGGCGCGACCACCACGTCGTGCTCGATGCTGGGTGTGCAATTTGTGCCAAATGAAAGATCCTGAAGTGCAACAGATGTGGGCTCAATGGCTCGGCGGCAGACAGATAGTGCCAAGGATTGCCGTGTATACCAAGACTGGCGGTATATTACCTCTCAACCGATGGGTGAATGACAATCCGCCGTTGCGGCGTTGGTTCCTGCGGTCCCGCGGCGCCTCGGGACCGCGCGCTCGGGTGGCACGAACCGGTCCGTGCCGTACTAGGTGGCTTCGCCCTCCTTGCCGGCCGCGCCCACGGCCGCTTCGACTTCCGCGGCAAGGGCTGCAAGATGTTCGGCAAGCTTGGCGAACAGTTCGCGCTTCCGGATGTCGGTGGCGAGGTCGCGGATCAACGCGCACTCCGCGGCGTCGGTGCGAAGCTTCTCCAGATGCGTCAGCATGTCTTGCATTTTAGTCTCGTCCCCGCTGCCGTTTTCGGCAAACGGTAGGAGACACGAAACCGGGCGACAATAACGTGGGATAATTTGTAGGTGGGCTCGGCGCTTGCGCGCTCGCATGCCGGCCGCTGCACCGAATCGGGTAGGGCGCAGCGATGCCCATCGATTGTGCCGCGCGGTGAGATGACGGGTGACGCTACGCTCCACAAATCGCACAACACGCTCGGTGTCGTCCCTGCCTAAAGCGGGATGGGGTTAAGTTGAATCGATTTGGGATTCCCAAATCAGTGAGTTTCTGATTCACCATGCTGGCTGG
>NZ_JASGSR010000095.1:0-31873 GCF_040446015.1 Bradyrhizobium sp. INPA03-11B | reverse complement strand
CGCAAAGCCGACGCCACCCCCGGCAGCTGCACCGCATCCGGCGCCGCCCCCGGCTCCCGCACGGCCTGAACCGCCCGCCGCGCGCCCGGCACCGCCGCCGCCGGCCGCAGCGCCCGCAAGGCCCGAGCCGCCTGCCGCAAAGCCGGCAACGCCGCCGCCTTCGGCCGCGCCCGCACACGAGCCCCCTGCTGCTGCGAAGCCCGCGCCGGCACCGACACCCGCACGGCCGGAGCCGCCCGCGGCTGCACCCGCGAAGCCCCCGACGCCGCCGGCGGCAGCGCCCGGACATCCCACACCGCTCCCGCCGCCTGCTGCAGCACCGCAGCGGCCTGGCACGCCGCCGACGCCTGCGCCGGGAGCCGCGCACACGCCGCCGACTCCGACGCCAGGTGCCGCAACACCGGCACCGGGTGCTGCTGCTCCGGCCGCACGCCCCGGCACGCCGCCCGCCGCCGCAACACCGACGCCTGCAACGCCCTCGCCGACAACGGCGCCGGCCGAGCGCCGGCCTGGCGATCGCCCGGGTGGCGAACGTCCGGGTGGCGCCAAGCAACCGCCGGGCACGCCGCCTGGCGCAACATCGCCGGCAACGCCCGCGCCGGGCGCGACACCGGCAGCACCGGGTGCCGCTGCTCCGCCAGCGCGCCCCGGCACACCGCCGGCCGCCGCAACGCCAACCCCGGCCGCACCTGCAGCGCCGGGAGCTGCAACACCGGCACCCGGTCAGCAGGGACGTCCCGCGACACCGCCCGGAACGCCCGCGACTCCGGGCGCCGCAATGGGCGCCCCCGGCGCCACACCGGCTCCGGGTCAGCCGGCCCGTCCGGGTGCTGCGCCCGGCGTATCGCCGGCGCAGGGAGCCGCGATGGGCGCGCCTGGCGCAGCACCGGCGCGCCCTGCCGGTCCGCCAGCAGCGACAGTCGTCCCCGGCTCGGCAGCCGCAACGCCGCCGCCCGGCCAGGCGCAATACGCCCCGCCGACTGTTTCGCCCGCGTTCCGGGCCGCGCCTGCGGTCACAGCCCCGCTGCCGCCGCCGCCGCGGCATGACAACATCACGCCGCTCGCGATCGGCGCTGCGGTCGGTGCGGGCGTGGTGGCCGGCGCCATCATCGGCGGGAGCATCGCCGACCTGCGCGGCCAGCGGCAGGAAGTGGTCGAAGACGGCCGCACCATCTACACCGAGCCGGACCGCGTCATCATCCGCGACCCGAGCGGACAGGCCTATGTCCGCGGCGACGACGTCTATCGCTTCCGCTACGGCGCGCGTGACATCCGCACCGAAACGATCGGCGGCGAGACCCGGACTATCGTGGTCCGTCCCGACGGCAGCGAGATCATCACCGTGGTCGGTGCCGACGGTCAGATGCTGCGCCGCATCCGCAGGGATCCCGGCGGGCGCGAGCTCGTCATCATCGACAACAGCTATCGCGATCCGCGCGCGGTCGGCGGCTTCTATGTCGACGTGCCACCGCCGGTGGTCAACATTCCCTACGATCGCTACATCGTCGACGCTCAGGAGGCGTCGCCGGACGTGATCTACGAGACCATGGAGGCACCGCCGGTGCAGCGGATCGAACGGCGTTACTCGCTCGAAGAGATCCGCTACAGCCCCAACGTCCGCATGCAGATGCCGAGCATCGACCTCAACACGATCAACTTCGACTCCGGATCGTGGACCATCCCGCCGGATCAGGCGGCGAGGCTGCAGGTGATCGCCGACGGCCTCAACCGGGCCATCCAGCGCAATCCGCGCGAGGTGTTCCTGATCGAAGGCCATACGGATGCGACCGGCAACGACACCGACAATCTGTCGCTGTCCGACCGCCGTGCGCAATCCGCCGCCGAGTTGCTGACCCAGCAGTTCGGCGTGCCGGCCGAGAACCTGACCTCGCAGGGTTACGGCTCGCAGTATCTGAAGGAGCAGACCGACGGACCGAGCCGCATCAACCGGCGCGTCACCGTCCGCCGCATCACCCCGCTGCTCAACGGCGGTACGGCTTCGGCCGCCCCGCCGCGCTGAGCCGGAAAGACATCACGAGACGAAATGGCCGGGAGCAATCCCGGCCATTTTTGTTTGGTGAAGTCTTGTAGCACGCGTCAGCAGGCCAAGCTTACCAGCCCCGTCATTGCGAGGAGCGTTAGCAACGAAGCAATCCATTTCTCCGCTTGCGGCGCGATGGATTGCTTCGCTTCGCTCGCAATGACGGCGCGGCTACTTCCCCGCGTCAGCGCGCCATCTGCGTGGGATCGTAGAAGAAGCGCTCCTCGACCAGCTCCTCGCCGCGCCAGGTCTGCCAGGCGACCTCCTCCATGCTGCGGACCTTGCCGTCCTTGCCGGTGAACTCGAACCGCCAGCAGATCGCCGAATGGTCGCCGTCAAGCAGCAGCGGCCCGAGCCGCGTCGTCTTGACGCCGGAGACCGCGGCGAGCACCGCCGCCTCGCGCGCCGCCAGCGCCTCGCGGCCGACGCGCCATTCGCCGTCATTCTCCTGGGTGCGGGCATCGGCGGTGTAGAAGTTCCTGATCGCGCCGACATGGTCGTTGGCTTCGACCGTGTCAGCGAAGGCTTGCAGCGTCTTGAGCGAGGGCATCGGGCAATCTCCATTTACCGACTGATGGTCGGTATTTATCGACTGCGAGTCGGTAAGTCAATTGGCTTGCGGATGGAACTGAGCTAGACATGCGTGATGGCAACCCAGGCCGAACGGCGCGAGAAAACCAAAGCCGCGATCGTCAAGGCGGCGCGGCGCATTTTTGGCGAGCGCGGCTTTGTGGCTGCGACGATGGATGACATCGCGAGCGGCGCACGGGTCGCAAAGGGTGCGGTCTATCATCACTTCGCGACCAAGGAGGCGGTGTTCGAGGCCGTGTTCGAGCAGGTGTCGATCGACCTCGTCGCCGATCTCGACCGCATCTCGCGCGCCGAGAACGATCCGCTCGCCGCGATGGCGGCGGGAACGCAGGGCTATTTCGCGGCGTGCTCGAAAGGCCCGACCGGCCAGATTATCCTGCGCGACGGCCCCGCCGTGCTCGGCTGGGAGCGCTGGCGCGAGATCGACGCCAAGCATTTCGGCGGAAAATTTCCACGCGCGCTGGCGGCCGCGATGGAGGCCGGCGTGATCGCCAAGCAGCCGATCGAGCCGCTCGCGCGGCTTTTGCTGGGTGCGGTGACGGAAGCAGCGGTCGCGGTGTCAGCCGGCCCGGACATCGGCAAGACCGGCACCGATTATGCGCGCGCGTTCCGTTCGCTGCTCGATGCGCTCAGGGTGAAACCGGACACGAATGCCTCCGCGCGTCGTCCCGGGGAAAGCCGGGACCCATAACCCCGACCGTCAATTGTTGCGCAACGCTGGAGCCACAGCTCGCTCTAACAACGCGATCCTGTGGTTATGGGTCCCGGCTTTCGCCGGGACGACAGCAAACGTGCGGCACGACTAGACCGCCTCAATCCTTGTCGTTCTCGAGCTGGAAGATCTGCGAGCCTTCGCCGCTCGAGATCAGGCCAGTCTTGTTGTAAAGGCCGAGCTTGGCGCGGGTGTCGGCGATGTCGAGGTTGCGCATCGTCAGCTGACCGATGCGGTCGGCCGGCGTGAAGGCGGCGTCCTCGACCTTCTCCATGCTGAGCCGCTCCGGCGCATAGGTCAGGTTCGGGCTCTCGGTGTTGAGAATCGAATAATCGTTGCCGCGGCGCAGCTCGAGCGTCACCTCGCCGCTGACGGCGCGCGCCACCCAGCGCTGCGCAGTCTCGCGCAGCATCAAGGCTTGCGAATCGAACCAGCGACCCTGATAGAGCAAGCGGCCGAGCCGCATGCCGCTGATGCGGTACTGCTCGATCGTATCCTCGTTGTGGATGCCGGTGACGAGCCGCTCATAGGCGATGTGCAGCAGCGCCATGCCGGGCGCCTCGTAGATGCCGCGGCTCTTGGCCTCAATGATGCGGTTCTCGATCTGGTCGCTCATGCCGAGGCCATGGCGGCCGCCGATCGCATTGGCTTCGAGGAACAGCGCGACGGGATCGGCAAACGTCTTGCCGTTCAGCGCGACCGGCTGGCCTTCCTCGAAGCGCACCACGACCTTCTCGGCCTTGACGTCGCAGTCAGCGCGCCAGAACGGCACGCCCATGATCGGGTTAACGATGGTGATGCCGCTCGACAGGCTCTCGAGATCCTTGGCCTCATGCGTCGCGCCGAGCAGATTGCTGTCGGTCGAATAGGCCTTCTCCGCGCTCATCTTGTAGGCAAAGCCCTGCGCGGTCATGAACGCCGACATCTCGGCACGGCCGCCGAGCTCGTCGATGAACTGCTGGTCGAGCCAGGGCTTGTAGATCCGCAGGCTCGGGTTGGTCAGCAGGCCGTAGCGATAGAAGCGCTCGATGTCGTTGCCCTTGAAGGTCGAGCCGTCGCCCCAGATGTTGACGCCGTCCTCCTGCATGGCCGCGACCAGCATCGTGCCGGTCACCGCGCGGCCGAGCGGGGTGGTGTTGAAATAGGTGATGCCGCCGGTCGAGATGTGGAACGCGCCGGACTGGATCGCCGCGATGCCCTCATGGACCAATTGGGTGCGGCAATCGACCAGGCGGGCCTTCTCGGCGCCGAAGTCCATCGCCTTGCGCGGGATCGCGTCGTAATCGGCCTCGTCGGGCTGGCCGAGGTTGGCGGTATAGGCAAACACCTTGGCGCCCTTCAGCTTCATCCAGAGCAGCGCCGCCGAGGTGTCGAGCCCGCCCGAGAACGCGATGCCGACTTTTTCGCCGGTGGGCAGGCTTTTCAGAATCGTACTCATGGGACGGTCCAATCGATCGAAATGGATGAGGTTTGACGAGGCCGAATATCAAATTTCGGAAGGCGGGGCACGCCTTTAATCAGGCTTCGGGCTGGCTGGACGCCGCCTTGCCGCCACGGCGCCAGCGCTGCATCCAGCGATAGCCGGGCATCGCGAGCCGGGTCAGCGCCGCGTCGACCTGGGCATCGGTCAGCCGGGTCGCGGCCCAGCGGTAGATCAGCGCGTAAAACAGCCAGACGGTGAAGAACGACACCAGGCCGGCGATCGCGACGTCAGTGAAGAAATGGCCGCCAAAGGCCATTCGAAGCCCGCTGGTGACGATGCCGAACACGGTGGCCCCGGCAAAGGCCAGCGGCCGCCACACAGGCGGCGTCAGCGCCGCCGGCGCATAGGTCCAGAATGCGGTGGCGCCCTCGCCGGAGAAGAACGAGCAATTGCGCGGGCAGCCGCCGCGCGGGTCCCACCACGGCATGAATTGCAGGTCGCCGCCGAACTGCGTCACGAACACCGGCCGCGGCCGGCCCCAATAATTCTTGAAGGTGAAATTGGTCAGCACGCCGGCCGAGAGCAGCATCGTGGTAAGCAGGAACACCGCGGCGCGGCCGGACATCAGCATCGGCCGATCCGGCCGGATGAACTTCCAGACGATGGTCACGATCGCCGGCAGCACCAGCGCCCAGGCGATCCACATCGCCGCATCGCGCGCGAACTGCGCCACCGCGTCGAGCTTCACGGGGAAGGTCTTTTCCGCGGCGTCGTAGAACAAAGCTGCCAGCTTCAGGTCGAGCTCGGGATAAATCCCGAACAGGATGCCGACGACGAGCGCCAGCGCCAGCGCGATGAAAAGTCCGGTCCGGTTCATGGCGCGCGGTTTAGCCGAGGCGGGAGGGCATGAAAAGTGCGAGGACGTCGGTTACCCTCCCCTGGAGGAGGAGGGTCGGCTCACGTTGAGCGGAGCGAAATGTGAGACGGGGTGGGGTGATCTCTCAACACGGGCAGCTCTCGCGTGGAGAGACTTTCACCCCACCTCGGTTCGCATTCCGCTGCGCTTCATGCGAACCGATCCTCCCCCTCCAGGGGAGGATGGGAGTTCCAACCACTACCGCGGCGATTGCGACGGCAATGGCGGGGGCGGCGGCAAGGGGCGCGGCGGCTCGCGCCAGGCGCCGGCGGTGCGGCCGGCGATCAGCCAGTAGACCAGGCCCGCGACGATACCGGCGCCGGTCATGATCTCCATGTGCCGGCGCATGATGCCGTGGAACTGCATCGTGTCGGGATCGAACGGGATCAGGCCGAGATAGCAGGCCGCGCCGACGATCGCCCCGCCGACGGCATAGGCCAGCACACTCCGGATGTAGAACGCCTCGGTGAGCAGCACCACGATCAGCGCGGGTAGCAGCGCGAAGCCTGAGATGAAGATGAAACCGAAGCCGAGCACGATGTTGACGGCGCTCTGGTCGATCTGCCCGCCGAAATCGCTGATCTCGGGATACAGCACCGCGACGACCACGATAATGCCTGCCACGAAGCAGGCCATCAGGAAGCCGAACGCGACGACGAACAGGCGGCCGATCAGGGCCATGCTACGGGCTCCCCGTCATTGCGAGGAGCTCGCGACAAAATTGCAGAGCAATTTTGCACTCAAGCGACGAAGTAATCCATAGCTCAGCAAGCTCGGACATGGATTGCTTCGCTTCGCTCGCAATGACGCCGCGGAGAGCGATGTCGCTCACAACACTCAGTCCGTCATCGCCATCGCGCGCAGCGCCTGGCGCTCGCGGGCGGAGAGCTTTTCGGTCTCCGACTTGAGCTGGCCGCAGGCGGCGAGGATGTCGCGGCCGCGCGGCGTGCGCACCGGCGAGGAATAGCCGGCGTTGAAGATGTACTCGGAGAACTTTTCGATCTGGTCCCAGTCCGAGCATTCGTAGGCGGTGCCCGGCCACGGATTGAACGGGATCAGATTGATCTTGGCCGGAATCCCCTTGAGCAGCTTCACCAGCAGCCTGGCGTCATCGAGCGAATCGTTGACGCCCTTGAGCATCACATATTCGAAGGTGATGCGCCGCGCATTCGAGGCGCCGGGATAATCGCGGCAGGCCTGCAGCAGCTCCTTGATCGGATATTTGCGGTTGAGCGGCACCAGCTCGTTGCGCAATTCATCGCGCACCGCATGCAGCGAGATCGCGAGCATCACGCCGATCTCGTCGCCGGTGCGCTGGATGTTCGGCACCACGCCCGAGGTCGACAGCGTGATGCGGCGGCGGGAGATGCCGATGCCCTCATTGTCGCCGACGATCAACAGCGCGTCGCGCACCGCGTCGAAATTGTAGAGCGGCTCGCCCATCCCCATCATCACGATGTTGGTGACGCGGCGCGTGCCGTCCTCGCGGTCGGCCCAGTCATTCAGCCGGTCGCGCGCCACCATCACCTGGCCGACGATCTCGCCGGCGGTGAGGTTGCGCACCAGCCGCTGCGTGCCGGTGTGGCAGAACGCGCAGTTCAGCGTGCAGCCGACTTGCGAGGAAACACACAGTGTGCCGCGATCGGTCTCCGGGATGTAGACGCACTCGACCTCGTGCGGCCGCTCGACCTTGTCGCCGCTCGGCAGCCGCAGCAGCCATTTGCGCGTGCCGTCATTGGATATCTGCTCGGCGACCACCTCGGGACGGTCGACGGTAAAATGCTTCTCGAGCTCGGCGCGCATGTCCTTCGAGACGTTGGTCATCTCGGCGAAGCTCTTGGCGCCGCGGAAATACATCCAGTTCCAGAGCTGCTGGGTGCGCATCTTGCGCTGGCCGGCCTGCACGCCGATTTCGCCCAGGCGATCGGCGATCTCCGCGCGCGACAGGCCGATCAGCGACGGCTTGGCCGGCGGCACATAGGTTTCGAGCGGAACCTTTTCGACCAGCGCGCTGGCGCCGGGGACGGCAGTGGGGATCACGGTGTCGGTCATGAAACCTCAAATAGGCCTTCCAGCCGGTGCTGGAAAGCCACCAATACCTCGATTTTACGTCTCTGACCGGACTTTGTCGGCCGGATCGCGTCTAGCGCCGGCAGTCCTGCCCCAGCCGGTCGAGCGCCTGCGCCAGGCCCTTCAGCGAGAAGCTGTCGATCGTCTCGGTACCCTTCGCCGAGACGGCTTTTACCGTCAGATCGGCTGATTTGCGCATGGCTTCCACCATCCGTTCCTCCTCGGCCGCATTCTTGATCCAGAGGCCGTCGCCCTGCGTGTACATCGCATAGGTCCCGCCGCCGACCTGCAACGTCGATTCCGAGCCCGGCTTCACGGTGTAGCCGATCATGATCGAGACTTCGTTGATGACCTTTTCGGCCGGACGGGTCGAGATGAAAGCATAGGCCGGATCACGCGGCCGGTTCGGCGGGTTGGTCTTCGACGACGACGGCTTGGCGAGCGCAAAGCACACCTTCTTGCCGTTAGGCGAGGCAGTGTAGGCGCCCCAGGTGCCAAATTGGCCGATCAGCGTCGGCTCCGCGCCGCCGGCCGCAGCCGCGGCGGCCGAAGGCGCCGGCTTGGCCGCTTCCTTGGCCGTCTCCTTCTTGGGCGCAGCCTGCGTCGGTGCGAGGGTGATGATCCCGCACAGAACACAAGCCGCCAGTGATGTCAGAATCTGCCGCACGGCCAACTGGTTCCCCCATCATTGTGACTGCAAGATGGCCCGGCGATTCCCCCTCCGCCGGCTCGGATGGATAACCGGGAAACGCCTTTTTGGGAAGGCAGTTAGGCCCGGACGCGCGTCGGCCAAAAGCCGCACGCGCGTTGTCGCACCTCGGTGCTTGATGTCGCTGATCAGCCCTTGATTATCCCTTGGCGCGTGCCGCGCGCTGGCTCTCCCATTGCGCATCGGTCCATTGCAGCAGGTCCTCGGCACCGGAACTGCGCAAATGCGAGCCGCCGTCCTGCACCACCATCTCGCCATTGATGTAGCCGGCCTGATCCGAGATCAGGAAAGTCGCAAGATTGGCGAGCTCCGAATGCTCGCCGGCGCGACCGAGCGGATTGCGATGCGCCCAGGTCTCGCCGCGCCCTTCGGGACGCAGCTGTCCGGTGGCACCTGGTGTCGGGAACGCGCCGGGCGCGATCGCCACGGTGCGAATGCCCTTCGGGCCCCATTCGACGGCAAGGCTCTTGGTCATCGCCAGCACCGCGGTCTTGGCCATCGACGACGGCACCGTGAAGGCGCGGCCGGTGATGGTCGAGGTCGACAGGATCGAGAGCACCACGCCCTTGTGCTTGCCGTCGATCCAGCGGCGACCGGCAGCGAGCGTGCAGTACATCGTGCCATGCAGTGTCGGCGCGAGGATCGCGTCCGCCGCACGGAATGACAAATGTTCGCTCTGCGCAATAAAGGTTGCGGCAGCATTGTTGACCAGCACGTCGATCGGCGCGTCCTGCCACACCTGGTCCATCATCGTCTCGACCGCAGCGCCATCGCGGATATCGCAGCGCGCGGTCGAGACCTTGGCGCCGAACTCGCTGCGAAATTTTGCTGCGGTTTCCTCCAGCAATTCCTGCCGGCGGCCGCAGATGATCAGTTCGGCGCCGAGTTCGGCAAAGCGGGCGCCCATCGCCGCGCCAAGGCCGGAGCCGCCGCCGGTGATCAGGATGCGCTTTTTCGCTAGCAGGCCTTTTTCAAACATAGTTTGATCCCTCCGCTTTGTATTGTCGCTCCGCCGCAAATCCGGCATGAAGCTTGTAGTGCAAGATCCTGCAGCTCTTTCTGCGTCCGAAACTCAGGTGTGTCCATGAAAGCCATCCTCTGCTCGCAATACTGTCAACCCGACGATCTCGTGCTGGCAGACGTGCCCGATCCGGCGGCGGGTCCCGGCGAAGCCGTGATCGCGATCAAGGCGGCGGCGCTGAATTTCTTCGACATCCTGATGATCCAGGGCAAGTACCAGATCAAGCCGCCGTTCCCGTTCTCGCCCGCTGCGGAAGTCGCCGGCGTGATCGAGAGCGTCGGCGCGGGTGTCACCGATCTGAAAGTTGGTGATCGCGTCGTGGCTTCATGCGGTCACAACGGCGCGCGCGACAAGATCGCGCTGCCGGCGAATACGATCGTGAAGATTCCCGACAATCTCGATTACGACCGCGCCGCAGGGATCATCATCATCTACGGCACCGCGCTGCATGCGCTGGAAGATCGTGCGAGCCCGAAGCCAGGCGAAACGCTCGCGGTGCTGGGCGCCGCCGGCGGCACCGGCCTAGCCGCGTGCGAACTCGGCAAGCTGATGGGCCTGAAGGTGATCGCCTGCGCATCGTCGGACGAGAAGCTCGCATTCGCCAAGCAGCACGGCGCCGAGCTGACGCTGAACTACGCCAAGGAAGATCTCAAAGAGGGCCTGCGCAAGCTGACGGACGGCAAGGGCGCCGACATCGTGTTCGATCCGGTCGGCGGTGCCTATGCCGAGGCCGCGTTGCGCTCGACCGCATGGGAAGGCCGCTTCCTGGTGATCGGCTTTGCCGCCGGCGACATTCCGAAGATCCCGCTCAACCTCGCGCTGCTGAAGGGCTGCGATATCCGCGGCGTGTTCTGGGGCGCGTGGGCGCGGCAGAATCCGGAGAAGAACCGCAAGAACCTCGAGAAGCTCGTGCAGTGGACCGCGGAGGGCAAGATCTCCTCGCATGTCGACCGCACCTTCCCGCTGTCGCAGACATCAGAAGCCCTGAAGGTGCTCGCCGGCCGCAAGGCGATGGGCAAGGTGATCCTGCATCCGGGAAGCTGAGCGGGGATAACCGCCGCGCGCGTCTCAGCATCACCGTCATGCTGAGGAGCGCGCATCGCGCGCGTCTCGAAGCACGACGGCCCCGGACCGGGCCGTGCATCCTTCGAGGCTCGCAAGCGCTCGCACCTCCAGCGACAACGGCTTAGCCGTTGCGCGGGGATGACGGGTCGAAAACTCAACCCCGACTACGATTGCTCCAACCTCCCCTTGAAAAGGAGAGGTTAGAGCATCACTCCGCCTCAGGCACCCCGCGCTTCAGCGCGGCGCGCGCGGCTTCGCGGTGGTCCGGCGTGATGTGGCTTGCCACCATGCGGATCGCGGTTGCGAGCACCGCGGCGTCGTCGGTGAAGCCGAGCACCGGCAGCATGTCCGGAATGAAATCGAACGGCAGGATGAAATAGGCGATCGCGCCGAGCAGCGCCGCCTGCACATGGCGCGGGGTCTGCCGGTCGAACGCGCAGTAGTAGGCGGCCAGCAGGTCCTCGGCGAAAGGCAGGCGCGCCACCACTTTCTTGAACTTGATCCAGAAACGGCGGCGCACGCTTTCGGGGTCCTGCGCCAGCCGGTCGGCAGGCCCAAATCCCACACCGTAGTCGCTCGTTGCCATCACCAGGGTTCCTCGACGCCGCGACCGATCGGCGGCGGACGAAGCGAATCTGGGGATGTTACGTGGCTACCGCAAGGATGGGCTTTGTCCCTCGCCCACCGTCATTGCGAGGAGCGATAGCGACGAAGCAATCCATGTCCCCGCTTGCTGAGCGATGGATTGCTTCGCTTCGCTCGCAATGACGTGGATGAAGCAGTGCGCGGGCAGTTCCTTCATCCCCGGGCAGCCGGGTCAGTTGACCCCAAGCTGCCTTGCGATCGCGTTCATGGCCTTGGCAAGGTCGATATCGCGCTTGGTCACCCCGCCGACGTCGTGGGTCGCCAGCACGACCTCGACCGTCTTGTAGACGTTCTTCCATTCCGGGTGATGATCGTTCTTCTCGGCGACCAAAGCGGCGCGCGCCATGAAGCCGAAAGCCTCGTTGAAGTCCTTGAACACGAAGGTCTTTGCGATCGCCTCGCGACTGGCCAGCTCGGTCCAGCCGGCCAGTTCCCAGAGCGCGGCCTTCCGTGCTTGCGCTGACAGCTTTTCGACCATGGTAACCCTCCCGTTTGCCGCCGACCTTAGCCTAACAATCGGCCTCCTGGTGGGATCCATGCCGAAATTAAGGCCGAAATCGCGTCCTATCGCCGCTGGTAACCATGACGGAGATGTAACATCTGTCCGTTCAGTAATTTGCTACAAGCAGAGGATGTATCCCCGTTGGTAGTTTGCGAAATTGAGCCCAGACGGTTGTTTGCGAGATCGATGATCCAAGGCCGATGACAGACGGCTCCGCCAGCATATCGCCCAAGCCATTGCGCTCCGCCAAGCGCCGGCTGATGTTCGTTTTGATCGCGGGCGCGCTCGCCATCATCGGCGCAACGGCCGCCGGCTACTATTTCGCGGTGCGTCCGGTGACGCTCAAGATCGCGGTCGGCCCGGCGAACAGCGATGACCTCAAGGTCGTGCAGGCGCTGGCGCAGGCCTTCAACAACCAGCAGCACACCCAGGTCAAACTCCGGCCGGTGCAGACCGACGGCGCCACCGCCAGTGCAAAGACGCTGGCCGACGGCAAGGCCGATCTCGCCATCATCCGCGGCGACCTCGAGGTGCCGAAGAATGCGCAGGCGGTCGCGACCTTGCGCAAGAACGTCGTGGTGATGTGGGTTCCGCCGGCGAAGGGCAAGGTTCGCAAGTCCGCCAAGATCACCAAGATCGCGCAGCTTGCAGGCCGCAAGATCGGCGTCGTCGGCCGCACCCCAGCCAACGTCAATCTGCTGAAGCTGATCCTGACGCAATACGGCGTCGACCCGATGAAGGTCGAGATCGTGCAATTCCCGGCCAATGAGGCGCCGGACGCCATCAAGAACCTGAAGGCCGACGCCTATCTTGCCGTCGGTCCGGCCAACAGCAAGCTCACGATCGATGCGATCACGGCATCGACCAAGGACGGCGGCGAGCCGACCTTCCTGGCGATCGACGCGTCCGAGGCGATCGCGCAAAACCATCCGGCCTATGAGGCCGCCGAAATCCCCGCCGGCTCGCTCGGCTCGGCCGACCGCCCCGACGACGAGGTGAAGACGATCAGCTTCTCCCATCACATTGTCGCACGAAAAGGCCTGTCGGACTCGACGGTCGCAGCCTTCACCCGGCAATTGTTCGCGATCCGGCAGTCGCTCAAGAACGACTTCCCGCTCGCCGCCAAGATCGAGACGCCCGACACCGACAAGGACGCCACCATCCCGGTGCATCCCGGTGCCGCCGCCTTCGTCGACGGCGAGGAAAAGACCTTCCTCGACCGCTACAGCGATTATATCTGGTGGAGCCTGATGGCGTTCTCGGCGATGGGCTCGGCCGGTGCGTGGTTCGCCGGCTATCTCAAGCAGGACGAGCGCAACACCAACACCTCGCAGCGCGAACGCCTGCTGGAGATGCTGAAGGCCGCGCGGCAGAGCGATTCGACCGATGAGCTCGACCAGTTGCAGGCGGAGGCCGACGACATTCTGCGCCACACGCTGGACTGTTTCGAGCACGGCGCGATCGAGGAAGGCACGCTGACCGCATTCAACATCGCGCTCGAGCAGTTTCACAACGCGGTCGCCGACCGCAAGGCGCTGCTGCTGAGCATGCCGCAGAATCTGCAGCGGACTGCCAGCCAGTTCAGGGCTGCAGGCACGGCGTAACGGCCCGCTTACCGCAATCTTTCCACGAGCTCCCTTCGCCTCCTCCGCTTGCGGATGACTTCGTCCGTTCTCTCATCCGAAAACTTGTGAGGGAGTCCCCGGCGGTAGGGTTCCCTCCCCCCTTGCGGGGGAGGGTTAGGGAGAGGGGTACCACACGACGTGCTCTCTCCATGCAGTTCGATGTCAAGCGGCAGTGCTGCGAAGGCACCGTTCTCCATGCGCATCTCGCACTGGGCTTACCCCTCTCCCCACCCTCCCCCGCAAGGGGGGAGGGAGCCTGACGCGCGTGCTCACCTTACAAACGAAGCCGGTGGGCAGTCTTCGCACGCACCAAACATCCCATCGCGCTGCGTCCTCCCGCCTGTAATCCCACCGTCACGGAATTTTTCTACGTCTTGGCTCGCCCGCGGCGCATTGTCGCTGTGACCTTAAGGAGGCCCCCATGACGATCCGGTTCTCGCGAAATCTCACCCGCCGACGCTTTCTCTCCACCGCGGCTGCGACCGGCGCCGGCGTGATCGCGATGCCGTATCTGTCGCGCGCCGCCGATCGCCCCGTGATCACCCACGGCGTGCAGTCCGGCGATGTCGGCGTCGACGGCGGCGTGGTGTGGGCGCGTGCGGACCGGCCGTCGCAGATGATGGTCGAGGTCGCGACCACTGAATCATTCAAGGACGCCCGGGCGCTGCCGCCGATCACGGCGCTGCCGGAGAGCGACTTCACCGCAAAGATGCTGCTGGAGAACCTGCCGTCCGGCCAGGACATCTTCTATCGCGTCCGCTTCCGCGACCTCGCCCATATCGACATTGTCGGCGAGCCCGTGGTCGGCCGCTTCCGCACCGCGCCGAGCGACCGCCGCGACGTCTCCTTTGTGTGGGGCGGCGACGTCGCCGGCCAGGGCTGGGGCATCAATCCAGACGACGGCGGCATGATCACCTTCGCCGCGATGAAGAAGCACAATCCGGATTTCCTGCTGCATTCCGGCGACACCATCTACGCCGACGGCGTGATCCCGTCCGAGGTGAAGCTCCCCGACGGCAAGATCTGGAAGAACATCACCATCCCGGAGAAGGCCAAGGTCGCCGAGACGCTCGACGAATACCGCGCCGCGCATAAATACAATTTCCTCGACTCCAACCTGCGCGCCTTCAATGCCGAGGTGCCGATCTTCGTGCAGTGGGACGATCACGAGGTGACCAACAACTGGTCGCTGTCGAAGCAGCTGCCGGCCGCCTACAAGGAGCGCGACATCACTGTGCTCGCCGCGCGCGCGGCCAAGGCCTTCCACGAGATGTATCCGATGCGCGAAAGCATCGTCGAACCGGGCCGGGTTTATCGCACGCTGAGCTACGGCCCGCATCTCGACGTGTTCATGCTCGACGAGCGCAGCTATCGCGGCCCGAACGGGGCGAACCTGCAAGAAAAATATGGCCCCGACGCCTATTTCATCGGGCCGGACCAGATGGCCTGGCTGAAGCGCGCGCTGCTCAACTCGCGCGCCACCTGGAAGGTGATCGCCTCCGACATGCCGCTGTCGCTGATCGTCTATGACGATGCCGCCAACAAGAAGGGCTCGGAGGCGTTCGCGCAGGGCGACGGCCCCGCGCGCGGCCGCGAGCTCGAGATCGCCGACATCCTGCGCTTCATCAAGACCGCAGGGATCGTCAACACGGTGTGGCTGACCGCCGACGTGCACTACGCGGCGGCGCACTACTACAACCCGAACAAGGCCCAGTTCCAGGAGTTCGATCCGTTCTGGGAATTCGTCTCCGGCCCGCTGCACGCCGGCACGTTCGGTCCGAACGAGCTCGACAACACGTTTGGTCCCGAGGTGAAGTTCGTCAAGGCGCCGGGCGAGGCCAACCAGAACCTGCCGCCGTCGGCCGGCATGCAGTTCTTCGGCCACGTCAAGATCGACGGCAAGAGCGGGCAGATGACGGTGAGCCTGCGCGACCGCGTCGACGCCGAACTGTGGGCGATCACGCTCGATCCGAAGCCGGTGTAATCCGGCCGCCGAAGCGAGGGAACCAGACGCCCTGTCCGCGATGCCCTTGTCGGAAAGGCAAGGGCATCGCGATTGACAGGGGATGGACGCGACCTGCCTCTTCCGGTACCGATATCAGAGCCGTTATGCTGGGGGCCCGGAGGGGCGGAGCATGAGGCGCTGCGAGTTCTTTCGCGTGCTCGGTGGCATCGTCGCGAGGTTTCGGCCTCGCCGCTTGATTGTTGTCGCGATCGCCGTGTTCGCGCTGCTGCCGATCGAAGTCAGCGATGCGGGCTGGCTGCCAGATTTCTTCAAGACCTCGTCCAAGCACGCCAAATCGCCAAAGCGCGCGAAGTTGGCAAGGTCGGCCAAACTGGCACGGCACCGCGCGCCGGCAAAGCACCGCGCGACGCGGCTTGCCGCCCTTGGGCCGGTCGCGCTGCCGCCTTCCGTTCTCAAGCCGGCCGCTGGCAAATGCGATCCCGCGACATTCCGGATCGTTCTCGATGTCGGACATACCGCGGAATCGGAAGGCGCGATGAGCGCCCGCAACGTCGCCGAGTTCGCCTTCAACCTGCGCCTTGCGCGGCAGATCGAGGAGACCTTGAAGGCCGAAGGTTTTGCCGAAACCAGGCTGCTTCTGAGCGAAGGCAAAGCGAGACCCAGCCTGTTCAGGCGCGTCGCCGCCGCCAACAATCTGCACGCGGATCTCCTGCTGTCGATCCACCACGACTCCGTGCCCAACAAGATGCTCGAGGACTGGGAATTCGAGGGCAAGAAAAGCCATTTCAGCGACCGGTTCAGCGGCTACTCCGTGTTCGTCTCCCGGGAGAATCCGGACTTCGGGACGAGCCTCCGGTTTGCCGAACTGGTCGCGAAGGAAATGAAGGCGCAGGGGCTGCATTATGCCGCGCAATACAGCCTGCCCATCATGGGTAGCAACCAGCACCCGCTGCTGAACAAGGAGACCGGCGTCTACAGCTATGATGAGCTGA
The DNA here is from genome assembly GCF_040446015.1 of Bradyrhizobium sp. INPA03-11B. NCBI lineage: Bacteria > Pseudomonadati > Pseudomonadota > Alphaproteobacteria > Hyphomicrobiales > Nitrobacteraceae > Bradyrhizobium > Bradyrhizobium sp. INPA03-11B. The sequence goes on along the minus strand of NZ_JASGSR010000095.1, from coordinate 15,595 downwards.
TCGTGCTGCGGAAGACCGCGATGCCCGCCGTCCTGCTGGAGGCCGGCTCGATCATCAACCGCGACGAAGAACTCGCAATGGACTCGCCGGAACGCCGCAACAGGATCGCCAGCGGCGTCGCGGTTGCCGTGAAGGAATTCTGCGATCCGCGCTGGGCCCTGCTCGGTCCGCTGTGACGGCCGAGCGATCGGCACGTCCTCGCTCAGCCCGGCTTGCCCGCCTTGAGCTCGCTGAGCTTGTCTAGCGCCTGTTCGAACTTGGCGTTGAACAGCCACATCGCATCGAGGATTTCGCGGAAGGTCGCGGATGATTTGGCCCGGTCGGCGCGGCCGAACGCGAAGACGCTGTTGTTGCGCAGATACCCCATGATCCTGGGATCGGAAATCCTGTAGCCGACGAGGTTGCCTGACTTCAGCGCGGCCCTCGTTGGCGTCGGAATGATCTGGATCAGTTCGAACAGCTTCATTTGATCGATCGGATCGGGCAACGCCTTTGCGATCGCGGGGACCTGCGGAAAAATATCCGCGTGCGCGTTCATGAGCGCGTCGCGCACCGCGGTCCAGTGATTGAACCGATGGTCGAGATTGCCGGCCCGGGCCTCTTCCTTGTCGTCGCGACGGTTCAACGCAGGATCGAGGGCTGCGATCGATCCCTTGATGGCGGCCCACTTCTTTCGACCGTTGCGATCTTCGGACGGGCCGGTCTGCAGGCTCCCCTTGTAGGTGTTCGAGCGCGCATTTCCCGCATTCTGCTTGCCGTTCGTCTCGGCAAAGAACAGGCCGAGGCTGATACGGCCCGCGGTGGCGGCAGCAACGGGATCGAGTCCCTTGGCGCGCGCGATCACCGTCGCCAGGTCGACCACGTCCTTGAATGGCGTATCGGAGCTTTGCGCGTCGGCAGGCGGTGCCTCCATGACGTCGAACAGCTTCCTGTACTCGTCGAGCAGCGGCTCATTATCGGCGTCGAAATAGGCCGGAGGGATTCCCGATCTGCCGGGTTTGCCGATCCTGGATGGAAGCGCATCGGTGAGATCCTTGTAGGCGCTCATCATCTCGACACGGGCAAGATAGATCGCCTGGCCCGGCAGGTTCGGCAGCGGCTGCCTGGAATCGATCTGCGCACGCCGCTGGCGCAGGATCGAGACGAAGTTCTTCAGCGCAGTGTCATAGGCCTTGAGCGCGGCGGCTTGCTCGCTCGTGAGCGCGGCCGGCTCAGCGATGGCTGGCCGCGCCACAACCGGCGCAAGGAGCAGCCCGAGAGAGAGCGCCGCTGCGCGCACAGCGGCAGATGTTCTGATCGCCATCCTGATTGCCATGACAGCTTCCCGGGGCCCGTGCGTCGCCGAATCCGATATTCCGGATCGTAGTGGCCGAAGCCCGGCAATCCGTCAAAGCTCGTTTCTCAGCGCAGCTTCGAGCATCTCGCTCGAACACGGCTTGGTCAACCGCGGCTTGTCGGCGAGCGATTCCGGCAGCCTGATGTCCGCGCCGTAACCGGTGACGAATGCGAAAGGCACTTTCAGCGCATCGAGCCGCTCGGCGATCGCGAACGTCTTCTCGCCCCTGACGAGACCGACGTCGAGCAGCGCGAAATCCGGCGCGCGTTCGGCGATCAGTTCGAGCGCACGAGCGACGTTCGCGGCGGTGCGCACCGTGCGGGCGCCGAAGCCGAGGATGGTGTCCTCGAAATAGAGCGAGATGATCGGATCGTCCTCGACGACCAGGACATCACCGGGCATGCCGGTATTGGGGGCGGATTCCATGACGCGGTGTCCATTTCTTCGATGATGGATGAGAGACCGGATCAGTCCGGCCGGATGGCCCGCGACCGGCGCCCGAAAGCACGCCGGCTGTTCCCGAGATGAAACCCACCACATCGCGAGCCGTCGCGTCTGTTCACTAGTGAACATAAAAGCTGGAACATTTTCAGTATGGTCCACGTTGGGTTTTCAGGATTTTCCAATGATTGCCAAACGGACCGATTTGGCCGGGACGAGCGACCGGCCATTCAACAATCTCTTGCGCCGGCTGAATGCCGCCGATTACGAGCTGATCGCGCCGCATCTAACGGTGGTCGATGCTGATGCCGGCGACCTGCTCTACAATCCCGGCGACGACGTCCAGATCGTGCATTTCCCATGCGGGCCGAGCCTTGCGTCCTACATGGTGGCCAACGAGGACGGGCACGATGTCGAAACCATCCTGGTCGGCCGCGAGGGCGCGGTCGGCGGCATCGTCAGCCAGGGATTCCTGCCGGCCTATACCCGCATCACCGTCAAGTTCGGCGGCCCGTTCGTGCGGCTGCCGATCAGCAAGCTCGACGCCGCCAAGCTGAAGTCGATCTCGGTGCGCAACATCTTCGCGCGCTATGCCGACTGCATGCTGGCGCAGATCTTCCAGTCGACCGCCTGCAATGCGATCCACTCGATCGAGCAGCGCGCCGCGAAATGGATCATCTCGGCGATGGAGCGCACCAATGGCAATGGCGTGGTGCCGCTCACGCATGAGCAGCTTTCGACCTTGCTCGGCGTCGGCCGCAGCTACACCAGCCGGGTGATCCAGAACTTCAAGGCGGAGGGCGTGCTGGACACCCGCCGCGGCGCGATCGTGATCCGCGACCCGGACAAGCTCAAGCTGCGCTCCTGCATGTGCAACGAGGCGGTGAAGGATCACTTCGAGGAAGTGCTGCGCGGGGTATATCCGAGCGAGGACAACCCGGCGAATTGATGCCAAAGCTTACCTCTCCCCGCTCTTTGCGGGGAGAGGTCGGATTGCATTGCCAGATGCAATCCGGGTGAGGGGCAAGGCACACTGCTCAACAAGCCTCGAGGTGCTCGCCGGATAGAAGCCCCTCACCCCAACCCTCTCCCCGTAAGAACGGGGCGAGGGAGGGCAGCTAGCACGCCGCGCGAAAATCACGCTACACTCGCCTCATGAGTGGGGCTGAACTTCACGCCGTCTTCGACGTCGCAGCATGGGGCGCGGCCGCGGCCGCCATGTGGTGGCTGTCGCGTATACGCGGGCTGCAATTCCCGCGGCAATCCTTCGAGCTGCCCTACATCGCCGTGCTGGTGTTCGGCGCAGGCATCGGCGCCTACATCTTCGGCACGCTGAACCTGTGGTTCTCGGGCATGCCCGGCATCGCCCGCTCGGTCGAGGGTGCGCTGGCCGGCGGTATCGTCGCGATCGAGCTCTACAAATGGCTGCACGGCATTTCGCTGCGAACGGGCGCGCGGTTCGCGCTGCCGCTTGCGATCGGCGTCGCGGTCGGCCGGCTCGGCTGCTATTTCGCAGGGCTCGAGGATTTCACTTATGGCACGCCGACCACGCTGCCCTGGGGCCATGATTTCGGTGACGGCATCCTGCGCCACCCGGTGCAGCTCTATGAGAGCCTGGCGATGGCGGCATTCGCGGCTTTCTATGTGTGGGCCGTATTGAACCGCAACGCCGCTGTCATCACCAATGGATTCTACCTCGTGCTGTTCTTCTACGGCCTGCAGCGCTTCGTCTGGGAGTTCATCAAGCCCTACGGCGCGCTGATCGGCCCGTTCTCACTGTTCCACCTGCTGTCCCTGTTTGTCATGGTCTATGCCGCCGTCATGCTCGCGACGGCGCCGAATGTGAGTGTGAAGCATGAACGCGCCGCTGCGTAAGTCCCGCCCCTACATCTTCTGGGGCCAGACCCAGTCGCTCTGCGAAACCTGCCTGACCCTGGTGCCGACCAAGATCCAGATATCAGGCAACGAGGTCTGGTACGAGAAGCGTTGCAAGCAGCACGGCGTGCAGTCGACGCTGGTCTCGACCGATTCGGCCTATTGGCGGCTGTGCAAGGATTTCATCAAGCCCGGCGACCGCCCGCTCGCCTTCCAGCGCCACACCGAATTCGGCTGTCCCTATGATTGCGGGCTTTGCCCCGACCACGAGCAGCATTCCTGCCTGGCGCTGATCGAGATCACCGAGCACTGCAATCTGACCTGCCCGGTGTGCTTTGCGGATTCCTCGCCGGCGCGCACCAGCTTCACGCCGCTGGCCAAGATCGAAAAGATGCTGGACGCGCTGGTGGCAAGCGAGGGCGAGCCTGACCTCGTGCAGATCTCCGGCGGCGAGCCGACGCTGCATCCGGATTTCTTCGCCATCCTGGATGCGGTGCGCGCCCGGCCGATCCGCCATGTCATGATCAACACCAACGGCCTCAGGATCGCGCGCGAGCCCGACTTCGTGGCGAAGCTCGCCGAGAACAAGCGCGGGCTGGAAGTCTACCTGCAATTCGATTCGCTGAAACGCGAGGCGCTGGTCAATCTGCGCGGCGCGGACTTGCGCAAGATCCGCCAGCAGGCGTTGGAGAATCTCGAACACTACGGCGTCTCGACCACGCTGGTCGCGACCATCAAGCGCGGCGTCAATGATGCCGAGATCGGCGACATCGTCCGGCATGCGCTGACCTGGAAATGCGTGCGTGGTGTTACCCTTCAGCCGGTGCAGGACGCCGGACGTAACGAGAATTTCGACAAGAACACCGACCGCATCATGCTGTCGGAGATCCGCCAGCACGTGATCGAGACCGGAGTGTTCGGCGACAAGGACATGATCCCGCTGCCGTGCAATCCCGAAAGCATCTCGATCGGCTACGGCCTGCGCAACGCCGACAAGGTGCTGCCGCTGACCTCGCTGTTTCAGCAGGAGCAGCTGGTCGCCGTGATGCCCAACACGATCAGCCCGGAAAAATATCCGGTGCTGCGGGAGAAATTCGTCGATTTGTTCTCGCTGTCGTCGGGACCGCTCAACACCTCGGAGCGGGTCTGCGAATTGCTGTGCTGCCTGCCGAGCTTCGAGGTGCCGGAGGGCCTGACTTACGAGAACGTGTTCCGCGTCACCATCGTGCAGTTCCTCGATCGCTTCAATTTCTGCGTCGGCAACGTGAAGCGAAGCTGCATCCACTTCGTCACCGAGAGCGGCGCGATCATCCCGTTCGACACCTACAATCTGTTCTATCGCGACGGAAAAATTGACGACATCCGTGCCGCGATGGCCGGCCAGACCTATCGCGAAGCACGACAGACCGTAGAGGTGCCGCGATGAGCGACGAGAGCCGCCCGATCAATCCGGATGGATCTCCGCCTTCGCTGCCTCCTCCGCTCCCGCCGCAACGCGGTGGCTGCGCGACCGCCTTCATGGCGCTGTTCGGGGTGTTCCTGCTGCTGCCCGGGCTCTGCGCCCTGCTGTTCGGGTTCGGCGTCCTGAGCGAGTCGAGAACCGATCCCTCCATCCTCTTGCTGATCCTGCTCGGGCTCGCGGTCTGCTTCGCCGGCGTGATGCTGATCCGCGCCGCGATCAAGGGGAGCCCATGAGCAACTCCGACACACCTCAGCCGCCCGAGCCGCCGTGGCGGGAGCCGCGACTGCCGCCCGGCTGCACCATCTTCATGCTGATCGTCGGGGTGCTTCTGCTGGTCCCGGGCGCCCTCTGCGTGGTCCTCAATGTCACTCTGGGCGGGTCTGGTGACCCGCTCACTGGGGTGTCGGTACTGGTGACGCTTGTTGGGCTCGGGCTGATCGTGTTCGCGCGGGCGCAGAAACGAGGCTGAATCACCCCCGAAAAGACCCTCAAAACCGGCCTCCGGAACCAAAATCAGTCACCCAAACGGCCAATAAACCGTTGTTTTTTGGCGTTTTCTGACTATATTGCGCCGCAACGCACGAGGTGCCCGGTCCGCTGACCGGGCTTCCTTTTTGGGGTGATGCGTCCCCGTCAAATTTCTTGGGTATGAGCGTGATCCGGGCCCCTGATGGGCCACGCGAGCGAGCGGCCGGCCAAACTGGTCCGGCGAGATCGCGCATCTGACCATTGCACGACCAGAAGAAGAGCCATGAACCTTCGCAACGTCGCCATCATCGCCCACGTCGACCACGGCAAGACCACCCTCGTCGACCGCCTGCTGCAGCAATCCGGCACCTTCCGTGAGAACCAGAAGGTCACCGAACGCGCCATGGACTCCAACGACCTGGAGCGCGAGCGCGGCATCACCATTCTGGCGAAAGCCGCCTCGGTGCAGTGGAAGGACATCCGCGTCAACATCGTCGACACCCCCGGCCACGCCGATTTCGGCGGTGAGGTCGAGCGCATCCTCAACATGGTGGACGGCGCGCTGGTGCTGGTCGACGCCGCCGAGGGTCCGCTGCCGCAAACCAAGTTCGTGGTGTCGAAGGCACTCAAGATCGGCCTGAAGCCGATCGTCGTGATCAACAAGGTCGACCGCCCCGACGCGCGCCCGACCGAAGTCATCAACGAGGTGTTCGACCTGTTCGCCGCGCTCGACGCCAGCGAAGAGCAGCTCGACTTCCCCATTTTGTATGGATCAGCCAAGCAGGGCTGGATGGCCGAAAGCCCGGAGGGTCCGAAGGACCTCGGCATGCAGCCGCTGTTCGACCTGATCGTGCGCCATGTCGAGCCGCCGAAGGTCGAGGAAGGTCCGTTCCGGATGATCGGCACCATCCTCGAGGCCAACCCTTATCTCGGCCGCATCATCACCGGCCGCATCTCCTCGGGCTCGATCAAGCCGAACCAGCAGGTCAAGGTGCTGGGCGCCGACGGCAAGCTGATCGAGAGCGGCCGCCTGACCAAGATCCTCGCCTTCCGCGGCCTTGAGCGCACGCCTCTCGAAGAAGCCGAGGCCGGCGACATCGTCGCGATCGCGGGCCTGACCAAGGGCACCGTCGCCGACACCTTCTGCGATCCCTCGGTCGAGACGCCGCTGCCGGCGCAGCCGATCGATCCGCCGACGGTATCGATGTCGTTCATCGTCAACAACTCGCCGCTCGCCGGCACCGAAGGCGACAAGGTGACCTCGCGCATGATCCGCGACCGCCTGATGCGCGAGGCCGAGGGCAATGTCGCGCTGCGCGTCGTCGAGGCCGCCGACAAGGATTCGATGGAAGTCTCCGGCCGCGGCGAATTGCAGCTCGCGATCCTGATCGAGACCATGCGCCGCGAGGGCTTTGAGCTCTCGGTGTCGCGTCCGCGCGTCGTGCTGCAGAAGGACGAGGCGACCGGCGGCTGGCAGGAGCCGATCGAGGAGGTCGTGATCGACGTCGACGAGGAGCATTCCGGCGTCGTCGTGCAGAAGATGAGCGAGCGCAAGGCCGAGATGATCGAGATGCGCCCGTCCGGCGGCAACCGCCTGCGGCTGGTGTTCTACGCGCCGACCCGCGGCCTGATCGGCTACCAGGGTGAACTGCTCACCGACACCCGCGGCACCGCGATCATGAACCGCATCTTCCATGGCTATGCCGCCTACAAGGGAGAGATCCAGGGCCGCCGCAACGGCGTGCTGATCTCCAACGACCAGGGCGAAGCGGTGGCCTATGCGATGTTCAAGCTGGAAGATCGCGGCCCGATGATGATCGAGCCGGGCTGGAAGGTCTACAAGGGCATGATCGTCGGCGAGCACACCCGCGACAATGATCTCGAGATCAACGTGCTGAAGGGCAAGCAGCTCACCAACATCCGCACCACCTCGAAGGACGAAGCGGTGCGCCTGACGCCGCCGATCCGGATGACCCTGGAAAAGGCGCTCGCCTATATCGAGGACGACGAGCTCGTCGAGGTGACGCCGAAGTCGATCCGGCTGCGCAAGAAGCACCTCGATCCGAACGACCGCAAGCGCGCCGAGAAGGCCAAGGAAGCTGTGGCGTAACCCGATCTGTCATGCCCGGCTTGACCGGGGCATCCAGTACGCCGCGGCCTATCAGTCAAATTACTTCTGTCTCTGGAATACTGGATCACCCGCTTTCGCGGGTGATGACAGTTATGCGCGCGGTGCCTTTAGACGTCTCTCCAGACGTGCTAGAGCCGGGGCATGAGTTCCCTTCCCTCCACGGTCGATGTTGCCATCATCGGCGCCGGCGCCGCAGGCCTCGGCGCCGCGCATGCGCTGAAGGGCACCGGCCTCTCCACCATCGTGCTGGAAGCCCGCGATCGGCTCGGCGGCCGGGCGCATACGATCCAGGCCGCGCCTGACGTGGTGTTCGACGTCGGCTGCGGCTGGTTGCACTCGGCCGACCAGAACAGCTTTGTCGGCATCGCCAAGCAACTCGACTTCGAACTCAACAAGGACCTGCCGCCATGGCGCGAGCGCGCCTATGGCAAGGCATTCCCGCAGGCCGACCGCGATGCGTTCATGCTTGCGCTCGACGAGTTCTACGATCGCCTCGAAGAGGCCGCGCGCGGCGGCAAGGACAGCTCAGCCGATCGCTATCTCGAGACCGGCAACCGCTGGAACCCGATGATCGATGCGATCTCGACCTATGTGAACGGCTGCGAGCTCGACCAGCTATCGATCCTCGACTTCGACGCCTATGAAGACAGCAACGTCAATTGGCGTGTGCGGAGCGGCTATGGCGCGCTGGTCGCGGCCTACGGCGAACAAGTATCGGTCGCGCTGAACTGCGAGGTCCGGCTGATCGACCATTCCGGCAAGCGTATCCGCATCGAGACCTCGCGCGGTGTGCTGGAGGCGGACAGGGTGATCGTCACCGTGCCGACCAACCTGATCGCCGATGAAGCGCTCCGCTTTTCGCCTGCTCTGCCCGACAAGCTCGATGCCGCGCGCGGCCTGCCACTCGGCCTCGCCGACAAGGTGACCTTGGCGCTCGCCGAGCCCGAGGCGCTGCCAAGGGAAGGCAATCTGCGCGGCGCCACCATGCGCACCGAGATGGGCACCTACCACATCCGCCCGTTCGGCCAGCCCTGCATCGAAGGCTTCTTCGGCGGCCGTTTTGCGCAAGCGCTTGAAGATGCCGGCGACGGCGCCATCGCCGCGCACAGCATCGACGAGATTGTCTCCTTCCTCGGTAGTGATTTTCGCCGCAAGCTGAAGCCGCTCAGCGAATCCCGCTGGGCCCACGACCCGTTCGCCCGCGGCTCCTATTCGCACGCACTGCCCGGCCATGCCGACAAGCGCGCCGCGCTCGCGGCCCCGGTCGACGGCCGGCTGTTCTTCGCCGGCGAAGCGACGTCGCCGCACTTCTTCTCGACGGCGCATGGCGCGCGGGACAGCGGTGAGAGGGCGGCGAAGGAAGTCGTGTCCGCGCTGCCGCGCAAATAGCCCGATCGTCATTGCGAGGAGCGACAGCGACGAAGCAATCCATGCTGCCGCAAGCGGGGAGATGGATTGCTTCGCTTCGCTCGCAATGACGATTGGGTTACTCCAGCACCCTCGCCCGCATTTCGGCATCGGGCACGAAACACGTCTCGTACTTGCCGAAGATCTTGTAGCGGTTGCGTGCGATGAGGCTGTAGACGGCGTCGCGCAGCGGTTTTGGCACCGCGAACAGCGCGCTTGTCCAGCCCCAGCCGGGGAGATGGCTCAGCACCGTCAGCGCGGCATCCGACTTCATCCAAGCGGTGCCGCCGTGGACCACGGCATTGGTGTCGGGATCCTCGGGATCGATGCCGAAGGTCCTCGCCAGCCGCGTGCCGTAGTCGGACTGGATAGGCGTGAAGCTGAAGCGGCGTGCTTTGTCGCGCGCAACGACGAAGCGGACCCAGCGCGAGCAGAAAATGCAGACGCCGTCGTAGAGGATCACGTCGTCGTCGGGCCATGCGGTCATCGATTATCCAGCATCAAGAGCGCCACCAGCATCAGCACGATTGCGGGCCCGGTCTTCACCAGCGCGCCGAGCGGCTCGATCCAGAGATCGGGCGTCAGGACCGCCGATCCCGTCATGTAGCCGAGCGAGGCGACGATGCCGGCGACAAGGCCGAACGCCGCGGTGTGGCGGATCGCGATCAGCACGCCGATGCTCATGTCCATCAGGCTGGTCAATACCGTCACCGGTCCGACCAGAGCGGGCGGGAAGTGATGCGCGCTCAGGATGCCGGCGGCGGCGTCATAGGAAATGACCAGCGCGATGAAGCCGGAGGCAACCCAGAACAGCACGAGGCTTGCGAAGATCAGCGCCTTGATCAGGAACAGCCGCGCGAACCATTTGTCCTGGATCGTCGCGGGTCGGCCGCCGACCGCTTGCGCGATCGTCTTCGGCACGATGCCGGTCGCTGCCATCCAGGCTGTGGGATCGCCGGTGACGCCACGGCGCAGCTCGGCAATCGCATTGGAGCGCATCGGCGGCATCCAGCCGAGGCGGCTTGTGAGATCGCCGAGACGGGCGCCGAGATCGATCAGGAACGACGGGGACGCGATGCGAAAATGCTTCGCCGTGCCGAACGACCAGCGGAACTGGGCGATGACGCCGCCGAGCGAGACCGGCTGTGGCTGCATCAGGTCCCAGGTCACCGAGCGCACCGCATCAACGGCGACATCGCGCGCCGCGAGCCAAGCGATGGTGGCGGCGATATCCTCGACTGCGACCGGCCGGAACGGCGTTGCCGCCTCGTCGGCCGGCAGATCCACCGGCAGCGCCGCCAGCGCGCGCAGCATGGCGCTGCCGCCATAGGCCGATGGCGCGATCACAAAACCGGGGCGCAGGATCGCGTGGGCGATGCCGGACTCGGCGATCAGCCGTTCGGCCTCGCGCTTGGTGGTGCTGAAGGCCGTGCGATCCTCATCGGCGCTGCCGGGAATCGAAATGTGCACCAGACGGATGGCGCGGTGGCTGTCGCGGATCGCTTGCAGCAGTCGCGCCACGAAGTCGCGATGCACGGCGCGGGTGTCGCTGCCCGGACCGTCCTGCAGCACGCCGAGGCAGTTCACGACGACATCGGCCTCATGCGTGCGAATAAGCTGCGTCAGGTCAGCGACATCCATCGCCATCACGGGCAGCTCGAGGTCGGCCGCGCTCATCTTTTGTGCAGCCGTGAAATGCCGCGCGATCCCGATCGTGCGAAAGCCGCGCGCCCTCAAATCGTCGGTGACATAGCGTCCGATCAGGCCCGACGCGCCGAGCACGAGGATATTATGTGATGCGCCGTCACTCATGAAATCGGATCATGCTCTAGAATGGTTTCGCGATCATCAGCCAGAGGATGATCATCACCGAGCCGAAGCCGGGAATCCCGAACAGGAACCAGCGGCGAAACAGCGCAGTGTAGCGCGGCGGCAGCGGAAGACCCTTATCGGCCGCCGCCTGTGCCAGGTCGCGCATCTCCATCTGCATGAAGACGACGGGAACCCAGAACACGCCGGCCAGTGCGTAGAGCGCAAGCGACAGCAAGAGCCAACGCTCGGTCAGGCTGGTTGCCGACAACCACATCAGCAGCCCGCCGCTCACCGGCTGCAGCAGCACCGCGCTCAAGGTGAAGATCATGTCCGCGACCACGACGGTCGACGCCGTGCGCGCGATGAAAGACGCGCTTTGCGTGCGATGCGCTGCCAGCATGAAGAAGGCGATGCCGGTCCCGGTGCCGAGGATCACGATGGCGCCGAGCACATGTAGATATTTGATCAGGAAATAGAGCGTCATCGCAGTCCGCTCGCGATCGGGCCGGTTTCGGCGCGCACAAATACCGCCGCTGCCCTAGGCCGTGCGCGCGCAAAAATCCACTGCGGCTGCGCACTCGGAGTACCCACATCGCGTTTGGATCGCACGCCAAATCCTGGCGGCGAATCAGCCCCGAATGCGCTTTTTCCAAGCGACGGCACTGTCATACTGCGCGCGCGATTCACGCTTTGCACAGGGCCGGACCAGCAATCGGTCGCTTGAACCCGGCAAGTGTCCTTTTTCGGAACAAGTTTTCATGACACTGATGCAAAAAGCCCACACGTTAACCGATAATTAACGATGGACCTTGAAGGCGGCCCTCCGACTTGCTTTGATTAGATGCATGAGCACAACGCTAATCGAGGTCCGGCCAGCCAAAGCTGCAGACGCAGCCTCGGTGGCGTCTACCCATGACGAAGCCTGGCGCTCGGCGTATCAGGGAATCATCCCCGGCGCCGAACTCGAAAAGCTGATCAATCGCCGTGGCCCGCAATGGTGGGACAGCGCCATCCGCAAGGGCAGCCGCGTCAGCGTGCTGGTGTTCGGTGACAGGATCGCGGGCTACGCCAATTACGGCCGCAACCGCGCCCGTAGCCTGCATTTCGAAGGCGAGATTTACGAGCTCTATCTGCGGCCGGAATTCCAGGGCCTTGGCTTCGGCCGGCGCCTGTTCGCCGCAGCCCGCCGTGACCTGATGCAGAGCGGCCTGAAGAGCATGGTGATCTGGGCGCTCTCCGACAACGAGCCGGCGACCGAGTTTTACCGCGCGCTGGGCGGCCGGATGGTGGCGCGCTCCTCGGAGCGGTTCGGGCCGAAGTCGCTCGACAAGGTCGCTTTCGCCTGGGCCAACTGAAAATCCTGCTTCTCTCGCAGCTGCAGCAAGGCTAAACCAGCCTGAGCGCTGCGCGCGACGGCCAGCCCGGCCCCACGGCCGGGCCTGATGCCGTTTTGCGGCCTGGCGGCGCCAACCAAAAAATCACATCGTCCTCCAATTCCAAAAGGCCACGCGGAGCAATCCATGCGTATCGACGCCATATCGATCGGAAAAAATCCGCCCCACGACGTCAACGTCATCATCGAGGTTGCCGTCGGCGGCGAGCCCATCAAGTACGAGATGGACAAGGAGGCCGGCACGCTCGTGGTGGACCGCTTCCTCTACACGCCGATGCGCTATCCCGGCAATTACGGCTTCATTCCGCACACGCTCTCGGGCGACGGCGATCCCTGCGACGTGCTGATCGTCAACACCCGCGCGATCGTGCCGGGCGCCGTGATGAGCGTCCGCGTGGTCGGCGTGCTCCTGATGGAGGATGAGGCCGGCGGTGACGAGAAGATCATCGCGGTGCCTTCGTCGAAACTGACCCAGCGTTACGACAAGGTGCAGAACTACAGCGACCTGCCCGACATCACGCTGCAGCAGATCCAGCACTTCTTCGAGCACTACAAGGATCTCGAGAAGGGCAAGTGGGTGAAGGTGCTGCGCTGGGGCGACGCCGACGAAGCCCGCAAGCTGATCCTCGAAGGCATCGAACGCGCGAAGAAGAAGTGACGGGGTAGCCGTCATTCCGGGGCGATGCGTTAGCATCGAACCCGGAATCTCGAGGTTCCGGGTTCGCCCGCTTCGCGAGCGCCCCGGAACGACATCACTACACCGCCGGCGCCGGCAGGCCGGCAATCGCGCAGGCGGCGCGCAGCGTGTTGACCAGCAGGCACGCGACCGTCATCTGCCCGACGCCGCCCGGCACCGGCGTGATTGCGCCGGCGACATTGAGCGCCTCCTGGAATGCGACGTCGCCGACCAGCTTCGGCTTGCCGCCGGGCACTGGAATGCGGTTGATGCCGACATCGATCACGGTCGCGCCCGGCTTGATCCAGTCGCCACGCACCATCTCCGGACGGCCGACCGCGGCATAGACCAGATCGGCCTGGGCGCAGAGCTTTGCCAGATCGCGCGAGCGCGAATGGGCAATCGTCACCGTCGCGTTCTCGTTCAGCAGCAACTGCACCAGCGGACGGCCGACCAGATTGGAGCGGCCGATCACGATCGCGTTCATGCCCTCGAGCGAGGCATGCACGCTCTTGGTCAGGATGATGCAGCCGAGCGGCGTGCAGGGCGACAATGCAGCCAGGCCGCCGGCGAGCCGGCCGGCATTGTTCGGGTGCAGGCCGTCGACGTCCTTGGCGGGGTCGATCGCGTTGATGATGGTCTCGGTGTGCAGCGATTTCGGCAGCGGCAGCTGCACCAGGATGCCGTGCACCAGCAGATCGCGGTTGAGCCGCGCGATCAGCGCCAGCAGATCAGCCTGCGACACGTCCTCCGGCAGCTTGTGCTCGAACGAGGCCATGCCCGCGGCCTGGGTCTGGGTGTGCTTGCTGCGGACATAGACTTCGCTGGCCGGATCGTGGCCGACCAGCACCACGGCGAGCCCCGGCGTGAGCGCATGATCGCGCTTGACGCGGGCGACCTCGTCGGCGACGCGGGCGCGAAGCTCGGCGGCGATGGCTTTTCCGTCAATGATGCGCCCAGTCATGTCAGTCCTTCGTCTTTTGGTTCGGCCCGGCCGCCGTCAGCTTCCGCAATGTCTCGCCAAGCCCCTTCGGGTCGCCGGCCACCGCCACCTGCTTCAGCCGCGAGGTGGCGCCGGACAGCAGCTTCACCCTGGCCTTGGGCACGCCGAGCGCCTTGGCCAGCAACTCGGTCACCGCGCGGTTGGCCTCGCCGCCTTCCGCAATGACGCGCACCCGCACCTTCAGCACCGAACGGCCGTTGGCCAGCGTCTCGATCCCGTCGATGTCGTCGCGGCCGCCGCGCGGCGTCACGCGCAAGGCGATGCTGATGCCCTCGGTGGAGTAGCGCCAAGGCTCCATCAGTGGAGGTCCATCGCGAGGGGTCAGATCACGTTGGGATAGATGTAATAGGCGATCACCCGCTGGATGAACATGATGATCAGGATCACGATGATCGGCGAGATATCAAGGCCGCCCAGATTGGGCATCACATTGCGAATCGGCCGCAGCACCGGCTCGGTGATCCGGTAGAGGAACTCGGCCACCGCCGAGACGAACTGGTTGCGCGTGTTGACCACATTGAAGGCGACCAGCCAGGACAGGATCGCGGAAGCGATCAAGAGCCAGACATAGAGGTCGAGGACGATGATGACGATGTCGAGAACAGCGCGCATATGTTGGGAGCTCGCGGGTGGGACGACCAATTGAAGCGCAACGAGACCGGACTGAGCCGCTATCGCGCGTTTGAGCAGGATCTTCTCGGAAAACCGCTACACGCTTTTCGCTAACGCGGCCCGCCGGGTCCGGATCATGCTCTAAATATCGGTTCGTCCCCCCGCAAACAAGGGAAGTTCCCGGCGAGATGGGCCGAAAACCGTTGTTTCACCGTTCTTGACTTGGCCTTGGGCGGGACTGTAAATGGCGCCCGACTGACGGCCGGGATACTCAGCAACACCCGGCCGCGATGGGGCCATAGCTCAGCTGGGAGAGCGCGTCGTTCGCAATGACGAGGTCGGCGGTTCGATCCCGCCTGGCTCCACCAGCCTTCGCTGGCTTCGCCAGCTTCGGCTCGGCAAGCCCTATCGTAGCGAAGGCTGCCGCGGCGTAGCCCGAAGGGCGAAGCCGGGCCGTTCCCGCAAACTCTCCCCCTCACGTCCCCGTAAACCTTGGCGGCCGCTTCTCCACAAAGCTCGCCACGCCTTCGCGGAAGTCATTCCCCTTCAGCGCGATCTGCATCTCGCGGTTGGCGTCGATGGTGGCTTCGGCGAGGGTCTGGAACGGCACGTCGTAGACCTGGCGCTTGATCACCGCGATCGCGCTCGGCGAGACGAAATCGGCGAGGTCGCGGGCATAGGCGTAGGTTTCCTCGCGCAGCTTCTCCGGCGCCGAGAGCCGGTTGACGAGGCCGATGCGCAGCGCCTCCGCCGCCGACACCCGCCGCGCCGACATCAACAGATCGAGCGCGTTGGCATGGCCGACGATGCGCGGCAGCATCCAGCTGATGCCATGCTCGGCGATCAGGCCGCGCCGCGCGAAAGCTGTGGTGAACACCGCGCTGTCGGCGGCGAAGCGCAAATCGCAATACAGCGCGTGGACCAGGCCGATGCCGGCCGTGGCGCCGTTGAGCATCGCGATCACGGGCTTCTTGATGGC
>NZ_JASGSR010000094.1:0-32238 GCF_040446015.1 Bradyrhizobium sp. INPA03-11B | reverse complement strand
CGAGTGGATGACGCGAAAAGGGATTGACTAACCAAGGCCCGTTACAGAAGCCCGGATGAAGCGGAGCGAAATCCGGGGCAGTTTCCCCGCGGCGGTAGCGTTGCCGGATTGCGCTGCGCTCCATCCGGGCTACGGAGTCAAAATTCCCGCGATCGGGAAGCTATCAACCGCTGATCAACCTGACCAAGCCGCGCCACAGCGCCCGAACCGCGTCGCGATACGCGTCGGCCCGCAGCGCATGCGCCCTGCGCGTATAGAATGTGATCAGCTCAGCCGTGACGCGCCGCCCGGTTTCGCGGCGCTGCGGCTTCACAACTCGAGCTCCCAGGTCTCGCCGACCAGATCGGCGCCAAAGCTGTGGTGCTTCTCTTCCTTGACGCGTTGAAAGCCGGCGCGGGCGTAGATGCCGCGCGCGGCGACCAGGATGCTCTGGGTCCACAGCGTCATCTTCTTGTAGCCGTTCTCGCGCGCGGCGCGGATGCACTGCTCGACCAGGGCGCGGCCGACGCCGAGCCCGCGCGCCTTCTCCTCGACCAGCAACAGCCGCAGCTTGGCGACTCCGTCACCGCCGTTGACCAGGAAGATCGAGCCGACCGGCTCGCCGTCGACCTCCGCGATCCAGCAATGCTCGCGGACAGGATCGAACGATCGCAGAAACTGCGCGCAGATCTCGGCTACCAGCGCCTCGTAGCTGATGTCCCAGCCATATTCCGCGGCGTAGGCTTGTCCCTGTCGCGAGACGACCCAGCCCATGTCGCCGACGCGGTGGCTGCGCAGCAGGAAGCCGGTGGGTTTTTGCATGGTTGGCTCCAACGCTTGTTCGATTGTGCTCATCGCATGCACCACCGCGGCGCGGTGGTTGCTGTCGATCTGCATCAGCAGCGCCGCGACCTCGTCGCGCGAGCGGCTGTCGAGGTCTGCGGCCGTGGCGCGGCCCTTGGCGGTCAGCGCCACCTCGTTGACGCGCTTGTCGGCCTTCGACGGTTTGCGCGTCACGATCTGGCGGCGTTGCAGCGCTGCCAGCGTGCGGCTGACGAAGCCGGCATCGAGGTCGAGGTCGCGCACCAGGTCGGTCGCGATGCAGTGCTCGCGGTGCGCAAGCTCGTAGATGATCCGCGCTTCCTGTAGCGTGAACGGGGAGTGCAGCAGCTTCGGCTCGATGATGCCGAGCTTGCGGGTATAGAACCGGCTGAAGCTGCGGACCGCGGCAACCTGGCTCTCGAGGGTGGCGTCGTAGGAATTTGATTTCATCAAATATATTATTTGACGGAATCAAATAATATGCAAGAGCGTTTAAGCGACCATGATCCGGCTGCGCAGCATGGTGCGGGAGGAGCGGCCGAGCCGGCGCAGCAGCCGCGCCTCGGAACGGCGGGCGTCCGGCCGGTAGCCGCCGATCCGCTCGTAATGCTCGCGCGCGATCAGCAGGCCCTGTTCGGCCGAGGGGCCGGTGATCATCCGGGCGACGAATTTGATGCCGTCGCGCAGGCCGGGGTCGGAGTAGGGCGCGCGGGCGTAGCGGAAGATGCCGGCGCGGTCTTTGCCGCTTGCCGCCACCATCTGGATGAACTGGGTGGTCTCCTCGATCCAGCCGGCATCGAGCACCGCGCCCGGATGCAGGAACATCAGCCAGGGCGAGCGCGCCTGCCGTGCGCCGGCCGCGAGCGCTGCGGCGCGCGTGCCCTCGAAGCGCAGGAAGCGGCAGCCGGCGACGTCGGCGACGCGCTCCATGATGTCGGTATTGGTGCGGTCGACCAGCAGCACTTCGCGGATCACGCCCGCGGCCGCGCCCGGCACCAGCGCGGCCAAGGTTGCGACCGCGGTGCGCTCGATCCCGTCGGTTGGAATGATCACGCTCAGCATGATTTGAGGCTTCGCTGGCTCAAACGGTTCTGGAAACTCCGGCCGTGTTATCACCTTGTCATATTCAAAGCAGCCTGTTCGCCTGCAGAATTTTGCAGCATGGTTCTGTGGAATTTCTCTGCTCGTGTTCTTGATTTGTTCTCGCGCTGTGTTAGCTTCAAAACATGAGCCGAGCATCCTCTCATGCCCTCAAGCACCCGCCGGTAACGGCGCCCTCCGATAACCCGGCGGGTGCACCCACCCCTTTTCCCGAACTTGCGGTCGCAATCGAGCGTGAGCGGCGGCGCGGTCGCGGCGCTCAGTCCAACGCCAGCGGCCGCTACGAGGCCGAGGCGCGGGTCGCCTTCGACGACGGCTGGCAGAGCCTCGAAGACCTGCCGCCATTTAACACCAGCGTGGCGCTCGACACCTCGCGCAAGGTGATCACCCGCAACGACTCGCCCGACATCGGCTTCGACCGCTCGATCAATCCCTATCGCGGCTGCGAGCATGGCTGCGTCTATTGCTTCGCGCGGCCGACCCACGCCTATCTCGGCCTGTCGCCGGGGCTGGACTTCGAGTCAAAACTGTTCGCCAAGCCGGACGCGCCGGCGCTGCTCGAGAAGGAGCTGGCGGCGCCCGATTACGAGGCGCGGATGATCGCGATCGGCACCAACACCGATCCCTATCAGCCGATCGAGCGCGAGCGAAAAATTATGCGCGGCATTCTCGAGGTGCTGGAGCGCGCCGGCCATCCGGTGGGCATCGTGACCAAGTCGGCGCTGGTGACCCGCGACATCGACATCCTGGCGCGGATGGCCAAGCGCAATCTCGCCAAGGTCGCGCTCTCGGTGACGACGCTCGATCCGAAGCTCGCCCGCACCATGGAGCCGCGCGCATCGACCCCGCCGAAGCGGCTCGAGGCGATCAAGCGGCTCACCGAGGCCGGCATCCCGACCACGGTGATGGTCGCGCCCGTGATCCCGGCGCTGAACGATTCCGAGATCGAGCGCATCCTCGATGCCGCCGCGCATGCCGGCGCCAGGGAGGCGAGCTACGTGCTGCTGCGGCTGCCGCTCGAGGTCCGCGATCTCTTTCGCGAATGGCTGATGGCGAACTATCCCGATCGTTATCGCCACGTCTTCACGCTGATCCGCGACATGCGCGGCGGCCGCGACTACGACTCGCAATGGGGCACGCGGATGAAGGGCACCGGCCCGATGGCCTGGATGATCGGCCGCCGCTTCGAGATCGCCTGCGAAAAGCTCGGCCTCAACAAGCGGCGCACCAAGCTGACCACGGATCACTTCGCCAAGCCGAAGCGCAGCGGGCAGCAGCTCAGTCTGTTCTAGGCGAGATCCCGTAGCCCGGATGAAGCGCAGCGAAATCCGGGAAGCTTCTCACCGTGGACACAAGACCCCGGATTGCGCTTCGCTCCATCCGGGCTACGAAGAAGCAACACGGCGACGACGCCACAAATAAAGTGAGTATGCCGATGAGTAACGCCCCGACCGCACGCTTCACCGTCCTGACCCTCGGCGTCAGCGACATGCGCGCCAGCATCGCCTTCTACGAGTCCCTCGGCTTCACCAGGAAGATGCGCGCGACCGGCGAGGAGGTCGCCTTCTTCGAGACCGGCGGCAGCGTGCTCGGGCTGTTCCCCTGGCATCTGCTGGCCGACGACGCCGGACTGCCTGATCAGCCGCGGCCGGCCGCATTCCATGGGGTCTCGATTGCCTGGAATTGCAACGACGACGCCGAGGTCGATCGCGTGATGGCGTTCGCACTGTCGAAAGGCGCCAAGCTGCTGAAGCCGGCGCAGCCGACCAGCTACGGCGGCTATTGCGGCTATTTCGGCGATCCTGATGGTCACGCCTGGGAAGTGGTGCGCGCGCCGGGTTTTGAGGTGCTCGATCACGGGCGGGTGTCGATTCCCGACTAGGTGCGGGAAGAGGAGTAGGCCGAATTGAATAGCGGGGAAGGGTGCCGGGTTCCCGGTTGCGCCGCGAGCCTTGGTTGATCACGATCCCCGCATGATTCGGGATAAGTCCAAGAGCACGTCCAAAGCGGCGCCAGCCAAGTCAGGCAAGCCGTCCGCGCCGGGCAAATCGGAGAAGCGCGTCATCACCGTGACGCGGCCGACCTTCCGCCGCGAGCGCGCGCTGATCAAGCGCGGCGTCTGGCCGGTCGCCGGCTGTGACGAGGCCGGGCGCGGCCCGCTGGCAGGTCCCGTGGTTGCCGCCGCAGTCGTGCTCGATCCGGCTCGCGTTCCAAAAGGCCTCGACGATTCGAAGCGGCTGACCGCCGAGCGCCGCGAGGAACTGTTCGAGGAAATCTGCGCCACCGCTGCGTTCTCGGTCGCGGTGGCCTCGCCGGCGCGAATCGATCGCGACAACATCCTGCGCGCCTCGCTGTGGGCGCTGGCCCGCGCGGTCCACGCGCTACCCGAAATGCCGAAGCACGTCTTCGTCGACGGGCGCGACAAGCTCGCCACGCCCTGCGACTGCGACGCGGTGATCGGCGGCGACGGTATCGTGGCCTCGATCGCGGCGGCCTCGATCATCGCCAAGGTGACGCGCGACCGCCTGATGTGCGCGCTGGCGCTGGATTGCCCCGGCTACGGTTTCGAGCAGCACAAGGGCTACGGCGTGCCCGAGCACCTCGAGGCGCTGGACCGGCTCGGGCCGAGCACCCATCACCGCAGCTTCTTCGCCCCGGTCGTCGCCGCGCGGCTGAAGCATTTTCCGCTTCCCACCGAGCCCGACCTGTTCACGGTGGACGCCGAAAGCGAAGCCGCGGCGTCGGAAGCGGCGTAGCGCGCGACGGCGCCAGCCCAGGCAACGGCGCCAACCCCCGCAACGGTGTCATCGCCCGGCTCGACCGGGCGATCCAGTATTCCAGAGGCGGTCGTTTTCGATCGAGAGGCCGCGGCGTACTGGATCACCCGCTTTCGCGGGTGATGACAATGGAGTTTGGGGTTAGTGCACTGGCATGCCTGACGCCGGTTGCCTCCACCGCCGCCTGCCGTTATCAAAAACCCTCGGGATCAGTTGCGCCGCCGTGTCCTAGCATGATCTTTTCGGAAAACCGCTTCGCACTTTTCCGGATCATGCTCGCGGGTGGCTGGGGCATTTCAGGCGTTTCATGCGGTTTACCTCCCTGGTTGTCGAACTGATCCGCGCCCGGCCGCGCCTCGTGGTGTGGGTCGTGGTGCTGGTGCAGGCCGCGATCTGGCTGGTCCTGCCGCTGATCTTCTACGGCAGCCCGCCCGGCAATCTCGCCACCATCCTCGCCTTCGGCCGCGAATATCAGGTCGGCACCGACATGGGGCCGCCGCTTTCGTTCTGGCTCGCGGACATCGCCTTCCGCGCCGCCGGCAATCACGTGTTCGGCGTCTATCTCCTGGCGCAGGCCTGCGAGATCACAACCTTCATCGCCTTCTACCAGCTGGCGCGCGCCATCGTCGGCGGCCCGCAGGGCGTGCTGGCGGTGCTGCTGTCGATGACCGTCGTGGTGTTCTCCTCGCCGAGCGTCGAGTTCGGCCCGCTGATCCTGGCGCGCCCGCTCTGGGCGCTGCTGCTGCTGCATTCCTGGCAATTGATCGGGCAGAACCGGCGCAGCGCCTGGTTCGCCTGGTCGATCGATTGCGGCCTGCTGCTGCTGACGACGCCGGCGGCGATCGGCATGATCCTGCTGGTCACAGGCTTTGCGGTCGCAACCGAGCGTGGGCGGCGTACGCTGCGCGCGGTCGATCCGCTCTACGCGCTGCTGGTCATCATCGTGCTGGCGCTGCCCTATCTGATCTGGCTGGTCCGTGCCGACGTGCTGGCGCTGCCTGCCTTGCCCGCGCTCGCCGATCTCAAGGCGCGGGCACTGCGCTGGGGCATCGTGCTCGGCGGGCTGATCGTGGCGACCGCTGCGATCGTGGTGCTGGCACTCCTCAATTCGCGCTGGTTTGCCCGCGACGGTGAGGACGCCCCGATCATCTACCGTCCGCCGGTCAGTCCGCTGGCGCAGCAATTTGTCTATTTCTTCGCCTTCGCGCCCGCGATCGTGAGCAGCTTCATCTCCGGCCTGTTCGATCTGGATCGCGCCTTCGGCGGCGCTGGCGTCGCGCTGTTGATGTCGGGGCTCGCCGTCGTGGTCGCGACCGGCGATCTGATTCATCTTAGGCGGCAGCGGCTGTTGCGCTCGGTGTGGGCCTTCGCGGTTGCGGCGCCTGCTGCCGCGGCGCTGGCGGCGGCGCTGTTCCTGCCCTGGACCAGCACCAAGGAGGTGCCGACCTCGCTGCCGGCAGCCGCGATGGGGCGCTTTTTCGACGACAGCTATGAGCGCCGCACCAACCAGCGCCTGCGTGCCGTCGCCGGCGATCCTGAAATCGCCAGCCTGATCGCGATGAACGGGCGCCGGCCGCATCTGTTGCTCGACGCCGCGCCGCAGCGGACGCCCTGGCTGTCGGTCGCGAAGTTCAATGAGACCGGCGGCGTCGTGGTCTGGCGTGCGCAGGACACCGCCGGCACGCCGCCGCCCGAACTCGCGCAGCGCTTCCCCGGCCTCGTGCCGGAAGTGCCGCGCTCGTTCGACCGGCTGGTCAATGGGCGGCAGCCGGTGCTGCGGATCGGCTGGGCGATCGTGCGACCGAAGGGGTAGTAAGTTGATGTTGAGCCGTAGCCCGGATGGAGCGCAGCGAAATCCGGGGCCGCTTCCTCAACCTTCCGCAGCCTGACCCGGATTACGCTTCGCTCCGGGCTACGGATTTACGAAGCCGGCTGCAACACCTTCGCGATCGCGCGCAGATCCTGCCACGACAGCCGCTTGTACGACGGCGAGCGCAGCAGATAGGCCGGATGGAAGGTGGCGACAGCGCGGATCGTGCGGGTGCCGGTGTCGTAATCGATCCATTTGCCGCGCGTGCGCATGATGCCCTCGCGGGTGCCGAGCAGCGCCTGCGTCGAGGGATTGCCGAGCGTCACCAGCACGTCGGGATTGACCAGCTCGATATGGCGCTGGATGAAGGGCAGGCATACCTGCGTCTCCTGCGGCGTCGGCGTGCGGTTGCCCGGTGGCCGCCACGGGATCACGTTGGCGATATAGGCCTTGCTGCGATCGAGCCCGATCGCGGCGATCATGCGGTCGAGCAGCTTGCCGGAGCGGCCGACGAACGGCAGGCCTTCGATGTCCTCGTCGCGGCCCGGCGCCTCGCCGACGAACATCACGCGCGCCGCGGGATTGCCATCGGCGAACACCAGCCGGGTCGCGGTGTGCTTCAGCGCGCAGCCGTCGAACGTCTCCATCAGCGTGCGCAACGCTTCAAGCGTCGGCGCGGTGCGCGCGGCCTCGCGCGCCGAGGCGATCGCGGCGTCCGGCGCGACGGTGATTTCGCTGCGCGGAACTGCGGGGATCGGCGGGGGGCGCAGCGGATTGAGCGCCACCGGCCGCGGCGCGGCAGGGGCGGGAACTGGTTCGGGCTCTTCCAGCCGGTTGATCGGCTCGTCGCCAAGCGCGCAGTCGACCCCGGCCTCAAGGTAAAAGGCCAGCAATTGCTGCAGTGTAGGGGTGGGCTCGGGCGGCAGGGCCATCATCGGCGCAATCTAGAGCATCAACGGGAAAAGTGGAGGCCGGTTTTTGGAAAAGATTATGCTCCTGCGGCGTTGCGGCCGCGCGAAACCTCGCAAAGCGCAATTCCATGGTTGTCCTTCCGCTAAAAATCGGAAACAACGACCTCTGAAAAGCTTAGAAGCGTTCTCAATGGGCTGAGATCAAAGATCATGAGTGCTGAAGACCTTCCTCCGCGCGAGTCTATGGAATTCGACGTCGTCATCGTCGGCGCCGGCCCGTCGGGCCTGTCGGCCGCGATCCGGCTGAAGCAGCTCAATCCGGAGCTCTCGGTCGTCGTGGTGGAGAAGGGCTCCGAGGTCGGCGCGCACATTCTCTCGGGCGCGGTGATCGATCCTGCCGGCCTCGACAAGCTCGTGCCCGATTGGCGCGAGGATGCCGATTGTCCGCTGAAGACGCAGGTCACGAGCGACCGCTTCTATTGGGCGACGTCGCAAGGCTGGTTCCGCATCCCGAACTTCATCATGCCGCCGCTGATGAACAATCATCACTGCTACATCGGCTCGCTCGGCAATGTCTGCCGCTGGCTGGCGCCGAAGGCGGAAGCGCTCGGCGTCGAGATCTATCCGGGCTTTGCCGCGGCCGAAGTGCTCTATGACGACAAGGGCGCGGTGCGCGGCATCGCGACCGGCGACATGGGCATCGCCAAGGACGGCAGCCACAAGGATTCCTATACCCGCGGCATGGAACTGCTCGGCAAGTACACGCTGTTCGCCGAAGGCGCGCGCGGCTCGCTGTCCAAGCAGCTGATCGCGAAGTTCAAGCTCGACGCCAACTCCGAGCCGCCGAAGTTCGGCATCGGCCTGAAGGAAGTCTGGCAGATCGATCCGGCGAAGCACAAGAAGGGCCGGGTGCAGCATACGCTCGGCTGGCCGCTGAACGACAAGACCGGCGGCGGCTCGTTCCTCTATCATTACGACGACAACCGCGTCGCGGTCGGCTTCGTCGTGCACCTGAACTACACCGATCCGTATCTGTCGCCGTTCGACGAATTCCAACGGATGAAGACGCATCCCGATATTCGCGAGCTGTTCGAGGGCGGCAAGCGCCTCGCCTATGGCGCGCGCGCCATCACCGAGGGCGGCTACCAGTCGGTGCCGCGGCTGTCCTTCCCGGGCGGCGCGCTGATCGGCTGCGCCGCGGGCTTCGTCAACGTGCCGCGCATCAAGGGCGTCCACAACGCGATGGGCTCCGGCATGCTCGCCGCCGAGCATCTCGCCGCCGCGCTCGGCGCCGGCCGCGCCAATGATGAGCTCGTCGAGTATGAAAATGCCTGGCGTTCGTCGGCGATCGGCAAGGATCTGTTCAAGGTCCGCAACGCCAAGCCGCTGCTGTCGAAGTTCGGCAATCTGCTCGGAATGGCGCTGTCCGGCTTCGACATGTGGTGCAACACGCTCGGCTTCTCGCTGTTCGGCACCCAGTCGCACGCCAAGCCGGACCGCAAGACGCTCGATCCATCCAAGCAGCACCAGCCGATCGCCTATCCGAAGCCGGACGGCAAGATCTCGTTCGACAAGCTGTCGTCGGTATTCCTGTCCAATACCAACCATGAGGAGGACCAGCCGGTCCATCTCAAGGTCGCCGACATGAACCTGCAGAAGACGTCGGAGCATGACGTGTTCGCCGGTCCCTCCAACCGCTATTGCCCGGCTGGCGTCTACGAGTGGGTCGAGGAATCGGCAGGACCGCGCTTCCAGATCAACGCCCAGAACTGCGTCCACTGCAAAACCTGCGACGTGAAGGACCCCAACGGCAACATCACCTGGGTTCCTCCGGAGGGTGGCGGCGGTCCCAACTACGAGGCGATGTAAGCCGACCACATTTGCGTGAGGCCGAGCGCAGCCCGCCGCAACCTCCGCTTGGCCTCTGCCTTGCGGAAGCGGCCGGATTGCACTGTCGGATACGTCCGAACACTCGGAACAAGGTGCCGTGGCGTCAGGACCCGGCGCTTTTTGCGTCTGCGCGCGAATATGCCCGGCCCGGTCACGATACCGCCATAGTGGGAGCGTCTTGCGGGAGTTGGCTGGATCGGCGGATCTAAGGGCCTAATCTGCCAATTGATTCGTCACGGGTTGCCTTTGGGCGATCCTTGCGGATAACCGCCAAACGCGGCATTGTCGCTCGCCGTGATGCCGCCGCTTGGGTTCGCATTTTGAGACTGATCGCAAGATCTTGGCCGTAAAATCCATCTTGGCGTAAATCCCTGGAGCAAGGCGACCGTGATGCTGTCCACCCGTTTCAACCGCCTGACGATTGCCCTTCTTGCTGCCGCGGCGCTTGCCGTGCCTGCGCAGCTGTCGGCGCAAACGCCGGAACATCCGACCGACACGACCGCGCAATTCCCGTCCAAGAACGACCTGAAATCGCTGACCACGGCCGGCAGCTATCTCGCCGCCCGCCACGCCAGTGTCGAACGCGATGCGGCCTCCGCCGCGGCGTTCTACCGCTCGGCGCTGCGCACCGATCCGAAGAATTCCGAGCTGCTCGACCGCGCCTTCATCTCCTCGCTCGCCGACGGCGACATCGACGAGGCGGTCAAGCTCGCCGATCGCATCCTGACCCAGGACAAGGCCAACCGCGTTGCGCGCCTCGTGGTCGGTGTGCGCGACCTCAAGCTGAAGAAATACGCCGCCGCGCAGTCCAACATCAACCAGTCGGTGCGCGGCCCGATCACCGATCTGGTGGCGACGCTGCTGTCGGCCTGGGCGGCCTATGGCGCCGGCGACAGCAAGGGCGCGGTCGCCTCGATCGACAAGCTGACCGGCCCCGAATGGTATCCGATCTTCAAGGACCTGCATGCCGGCATGATCTACGAGCTCGCGGGCAAGGAGAAGGATGCCGGCGCCCGCTTCGAGAAGGTCTACAAGCTCGACGATTCCATGCTGCGCACGGTCGACGAATATGCGCGCTGGACCTCGCGCAACAAGGATGCCGCCGCCGCCACCGCGATGTACGAGGCCTTCGACAAGAAGTTGCCGCGCCATCCGCTGGTGCTGGAAGGCATCAAGGAGACCAAGGCAGGCAAGAAGCTGCCGCCGCTGGTCGACAGCCCGCAGGCCGGCGCTGCCGAAGCGCTGTACGGCATCGGCGCGACGCTGACCCGCCGCGGCGGCGAGGACCTCGCGCTGGTCTATCTGCAGCTCGCGCTCTATCTGCAGCCGAACCATCCGCTGGCGCTGCTGTCGCTCGCCGATCTCTATGAATCGGTCAAGAAGCCGCAGATGGCGATCAAGGTCTATGAGCGGATGCCGGCGTCGTCGCCGCTGAAGCGCAACGCGCAGATCCAGCTCGCGACCAATCTCGACGCCGCCGACCGCAGCGACGAGGCGATCAAGATCCTCAAGGAAGTCACCGCGGATCAGCCGAAGGACATCGAGGCGATCCTGGCGCTCGGCAATATCGAGCGCGGCCGCAAGAAGTTCGCCGACTGCGCCACCACCTATTCGCAGGCGATCGACGCGCTGCCGGCCGGCAGCGGCGACAAGAATGCCTGGGTGACCTATTACTATCGCGGCATCTGCGAGGAGCGCTCCAAGCAGTGGAACAAGGCCGAGGCCGACATGCGCAAGGCGCTCGAGCTGCAGCCCGAGCAGCCGCATGTGCTGAACTATCTCGGCTATTCCTGGATCGACCAGGGCATCAACCTCGACGAAGGCATGAAGATGATCAAGCGTGCCGTCGATCAGCGCCCTGACGACGGCTACATCGTCGACTCCCTCGGCTGGGCCTATTACCGGATCGGCAATTACGACGAGGCGGTGAAGAACCTCGAGCGCGCGATCGACCTCAAGCCGGAAGATCCGACCATCAACGACCATCTCGGCGATGCCTATTGGCGCGTCGGCCGCACCCTGGAAGCCAAGTTCCAGTGGGCCCATGCCCGCGACCTCAAGCCCGAGCCGGAAGAGCTGCCGAAGATACAGGCCAAGATCGACAACGGCCTGTCGGACGACACCTCGAACGCCGCCGCCGCCGACAAGAAGAAGGACGACGACGGCAAGGGCGGCTAGGGCTTGCGGGTGCGGCAAACTCGGTGTCGTCCCTGCGAAAGCAGGGACCCATAACCACCGATGAACATTGTTGCAGGCTGCCCGAGCGACGAATCCCGTTCACAACATCCGCCGCGGAGTATGGGTCCCTGCTCCCGTGCGCAATTGCGCACTAGGCAGGGACGACGGCGGCGGATGCGGCGCTTGAGCCAGGATACCCCGGAATTTCCGTCCAAACAAAGGGATAGGATCGTGAGGCGATTTACGCTAATCGCTCACGATCATTGTTTTTAGGGGTTTATCGCCGTGCCGGCGCTGATTGAAGAAGGGCGTGCCAAGGTCAACCTGACGCTGAAGGTTGTCGGACGGCGCGTCGATGGGTTTCATGACCTCGAGAGCGTCGTCGCGTTTGCCGATTGCGCCGATCGTCTCACGCTCGAGCCGGGCCCGGAACTGTCGCTGACGATGGCGGGACCGCTGGCCGACGCCTGCGGCGATACCTCGGACAATCTGGTGCTCAAGGCCGCGCGGCTGCTCGGCGAGCGCGTCGTGGATCTCGAGGTCGGTCACTTCACGCTGGAGAAGGTGTTGCCGGTTGCGGCCGGCATCGGCGGCGGCTCGGCGGATGCTGCGGCGGCGCTGCGGCTGTTGGCGCGGCTCAACGAACTCTCGCTCGACGACAGCAGGATCATGGAGGTCGCGCTGCAGACCGGCGCCGACGTGCCGGTGTGCGTCGCCTCGCGCGCCTGCGACATGACCGGCGTCGGCGAGGGTCTGCTCCCGCTCGACCTGCCGAAGATGCCGGCCGTGCTGGTCAATCCGCGCGTGCCGGTCGCGACCAAGGACGTCTTCAATGCGCTCGGCCTGCGCCATGGCGAACTCCTGATCGGCGCCACCGATGTTGTGATGCAGGCGCCGGCCTGGCCGGAGGCCGGCCGCGCGGTCGACGACTGGATCGCGGCGCTGTCGCGCGGCACCAACGATCTCGAAGCCCCCGCCGCGCGCATCGAGCCCGTCATCAGCGGCGTCTTGTCCGCCCTGCGCGCGACCACCGGCGTTCGTCTGGTGCGTATGTCGGGCTCCGGCGCGACCTGCTTTGCCGTGTTCGGAACCGACGCCGACGCCGAGGCCGCAGGCGAGAAGCTCCGCGCCGACCATCCCGGCTGGTGGGTGCATGCGGGCTCGCTGAGCTGACGCAATCGCGCGGCGCGCAGCTGTCATCGCCCGGCTCGACCGGGCGATCCAGTACGCCGCGGCTTCTCGGTTCAAGCATTGCTGCCTCTGGAATACTGGATCACCCGATGCGCGGGTGATGACGCCGTGTTTGTTCTGCATGTGTGTCCGCAACGCGCAGCGACGGACGGCGGTGGATGCCGCACCATCCCACCGCAACGCCGGGCAGCCTTGCACCCCCGGTTGCTTGGCAAGCCAAACCCCGTTTGCCATAACAGGATGAAACAACAACGTTGCGCGTGCGGGGCCGTTCGGAGACCGCCGGCAGCCAAAGAGCCGGGAGGATGCCATGGCCAATATCCGAGTTCTCGCCACCGATCTCGAGTTTCCCGAAGGTCCGGTCGTCATGCCCGACGGCTCGGTCGTGCTGGTCGAAATCCGCGGCCAGCGGCTGACCCGGGTCTATCCGGACGGGCGCAAGGAGATCGTCGCCAAGGTGTCGGGCGGCCCGAACGGCGCGGCGCTCGGTCCCGACGGCAAGATCTACATCTGCAACAATGGCGGCTTCTCCTGGATCCCGACCAAGAACATGATCATGCCGGGTCCGCAGCCGGAGGATTATCTCGGCGGCTCGATCCAGCGTGTCGATCTGCAATCCGGCAAGGTCGAGACCGTGGTGACGAAGTGCGGCGAGCACGAGCTGCGCGGGCCGAACGATCTGGTGTTCGACAGACAGGGCGGCCTGTGGTTCTCCGATCTCGGCAAGCGCCGCGCCCGCGACATGGATGTCGGCGCGTTCTACTATCTGAAGCCCGGCATGAACGAGATCGTCGAGGCCGTGCACGGCATCCTGCCGGCCAACGGCATCGGCCTGTCGCCCGACGAGAAGACCGTCTACATCGCCGAGACGCCGACCGCGCGGCTGTGGGCCTATGAGGTGTCCGAGCCCGGCACCATCAAGCCGCGCGACGTGATCTATCGCGGCGAGCGCGGCAAGCCGATCGCAGGCCTCGGCGGTTACCAGATGTTCGACTCGCTCGCGGTCGAAGCCAATGGCAACGTCTGCGTTGCGACGCTGATCTCGGGCTGCATCTCGGTGATCGCGCCCGATGGCACGGTGGTCGAGCAGGTGCCGACCGGCGACCGCGTCACCACCAACATCGCGTTCGGCGGCCCCGATCTGAAGACCGCCTACATCACGCTGTCGGGCAAGGGCGAACTGATCGCGATGGACTGGTCACGGCCGGGACTGCCGCTGAACTTCTTGAACAAGTGACGATTGCGCTTCGCGAAGCGCAATCGTCATCCCGGGGCATCGTGCAGCGATGAACCCGGGATCTCGAGATTCCGGGTTCGATGCTGCGCATCGCCCCGGAATGACAAAGATGGAGAGATCTCGAATGCCCTGGCTTGAACCGGTCACCCTTCGTGGCGCGCATGCGCGGCTTGAACCGCTGTCGCATGATCACCTCGCGGGACTGACGGAGGCGGTGAAGGACGGTGAGCTGTCAAAGCTCTGGTACACCGCGATTCCGCAAGCAGATAACATGGCGAAAGAGATCGACCGCAGGCTTGGCTTGCAGAAGGCCGGATCGATGCTGCCGTTCACGGTGTTCGATGCCGATGGCCGGATCTCGGGCATGACCACCTACATGAACGTCGACACGCCGAACCGCCGCGTCGAGATCGGCTCGACCTGGTACGCCAAGCGCGTGCAGCGCAGCGCGGTCAACACGCAGTGCAAACTGCTGCTGCTGCAACATGCCTTCGAGAAGCTCGATTGCATCGCGGTCGAGTTCCGCACGCATTTCTTCAATCACCAGAGCCGGCGCGGCATCGAGCGTTTGGGTGCCAAGCAGGACGGCATTCTGCGCAGCCACCAGATTGCACCGAACGGCACGTTGCGCGACACCGTGGTTTACAGCATCATCGCCAGCGAATGGCCGACGGTGAAGGCGCATCTCAACTATCAACTCAACGAAAAGCCGCGTTGACACCGTGGTCGGCGCCAGAAACGAGACGATGGAAACGTTCGATTATGTGATCATCGGCGCGGGCTCCGCCGGGAGCGTGCTGACCAACCGGTTGAGTGAAGACGCGGGCACGCGGGTGTGCGTGCTCGAGGCGGGGCCGAGCGACTGGCATCCCTACATCCATCTGCCGGCCGGCTTCATCAAGACCTTCCACATGAAAAGCGTGAACTGGGCCTACCAGCAGGAGCCTGGTCCCTATACCGGCGGCCGCAGCATCTACGCGCCGCGCGGCAAGACGCTCGGCGGCTCGTCCTCGATCAACGGCCATATCTACAACCGCGGCCAGCGCCAGGATTTCGACACCTGGGCGCAGCTCGGCAATCGCGGCTGGGGCTATCCCGACGTGCTGCCGTACTTCCGGCGCATGGAGCGAAGGATCGGCGAGGGCGACGACACCTATCGTGGTCGGAATGGTAATCTCACCGTCACCACGATGGATTGGCAGGACCCGCTCTGCGAAGCCTTCATGGCGGGCGCGGTCAGCCTCGGCATTCCGCGCAATCCTGACTACAACGGCCAGATCCAGGAGGGCGTGTCGTATTGCCAGCGCACCATCCTGAACGGCCGCCGGGTCAGCGCCGCCACCGCGTTCCTGCATCCGGCGCGGCGGCGGCCGAATGTCGATGTGCGCACGCATGCCCATGTCACCAGCATCATCTTCGAGGGCAAGCGCGCGGTCGGCGTGCGCTATAACCGCGGCGGCAAGCACGGCGATCCCCTGGAGATCCGCGCCACCAAGGAGGTCATTCTCTCCGGCGGCGCCTACAACTCGCCGCAGCTGTTGCAGCTCTCCGGCGTCGGCTCGCCCGATCTGTTGCAGTCGCACGGCATCGAGGTGCGCCACGCGCTGCCGGGCGTCGGCGAAGGCCTGCAGGATCACTACGCGCCGCGTTCGGTGGCGCGGGTCAAGAACATCCGGACCATCAACGAAATGCGCCGCGGGCTCAGCCTGTGGGGCGAAGCAATCAAATGGGCGACGACACGACGCGGCCTGTTGTCGCTGTCGCCGACCATGGTCTACTGCTTCTGGCATTCCGGCGAGACCACCGAGAGCTCCGATTTGCAGCTCACCTTCACGCCGGCGAGCTACAAGGAAGGCGTGCAGGGCCAGCTCGAGGACGAGCCCGGCATGACGGTGGCCTCATGGCAGCAGCGGCCGGAGAGCCGCGGCTATGTCCGCATCCGCTCGGCCGATCCGTTCGCGCCGCCGATCATCCAGACCAACTATCTCGCCGAGGAGATCGACCGCCGCGTTGTCGTCGCCGGCATGAAGCTGGCGCGCCGGCTGCTCGCCTCCGAGCCGCTCAAGCCGTATTTCGCCTACGAGGACTTTCCCGGTCCGAAGGTCACGAGCGACGAGGAGCTGCTTGCGGCCGCGACCCAGCGCGGCACCACCACCTTCCATCCCGGCTGCACCTGCCGGATGGGACCGGCCGACGCGCCTTGGGCCGTGGTCGACGACCAGCTTCGGGTCCACGGCATGGAAGGCCTGCGCGTGATCGACGCCTCGATCATGCCGCGGATGATCTCGGCCAATCTCAACGCCTCGACCCTGATGATCGCCGACAAGGCCTCCGACATGATCCGCGGCAAGACGCCGGAGGCGGCTGCGAAGCTGCCGGAGTATGCGTAACGAAGTCCGTCATTGAGAGGAGCGAAGCGACGAAGCAATCCATAGTTCCGCATGCGCGGGTCGATGGATTGCTTCGCTTCGCTCGCAATGACGGCAGATGTGCGCCAATGCTTCCCGGTCGACGCGCTGTATCTCGCACCGTCACCCTGAGGAGCGCGAAGCGCGTCTCGAAGGGTCGACGGCCCGGCTGGTGGCCGTGCATCCTTCGAGACGCGCTACGCGCTCCTCAGGATGACGGGACCAACAGCGGATGAGAAAGGCAGCTCAGCCGTAGACGAACGCCTTGTCCTCGAGGTCGATCGCCGGGAATTCGTCCTTCTCGGCCCAGTAGTCCTGGTTGTGCTGCCACTCCGGCTTGTCGCCGCGCTTCGGCAACAGGTGCATGCCGCGCATCATGTAGCCGGGGTTGAAGTTCTCCGGATCGATCCAGGGCAGCAGCGGCATGTTGTGGTCTTCGGGGCGCAGCGCCGGCGTCACCTTGTTCACGCCGGTTGCCTTCATGTGCTTGAGCATGCGGCAGACGAAGTCGGCGACGAGGTCGACACGCAAGGTCCAGCTGGCGCGGAAATAGCCGAACACCCAGACGAGGTTCGGCACGCCGGTGAACATCATGCCGCGATAGGTCACGGTGTCCTTGAAATCGAGCGGCTTGCCGTCGATCGCGAAGTCGATGCCGCCATTGGCGGAGAGGTGGAAGCCAGTCGCGGTGATGATGATGTCGGCCTCGAGCTCCTTGCCGGACTTGAGCAGGATGCCCGTCTCCGTGAAGCGCTCGATCTCGTCGGTGACGACGGAGGCCTTGCCGCCCTTGATGGCCTGGAACAGGTCGGCATCCGGAACGAAGGCGATGCGCTGCCGCCACGGCCGGTAGCTCGGCGTGAAATGCGTGGCGATGTCGTAGTCCTTGCCGAGAACGGCCTCGACCGCCGCCAGCAGGTCCTTCTTGGCGCCCTCGGGGTCGGCGAAGGTCCGCTTGGTGAAGGCGTCCTGCTCGAACAGGATCTTGCGGCGGGTGATCTCGTGGATCCAGTGCTCGTCGACCTGCAGCCTGCGCAGCTCCTCGGCGATCTCGATCGCGTTGCGGCCGGTGCGGAAATAGGTCGGCGACCGCTGCAGCATGGTGACATGGCCGGCGTCCGTCGCCATTGCCGGGATCAGCGTCGCGGCAGTGGCGCCGGAGCCGATCACGACCACGCGCTTGCCCTTGTAGTCGAGGTCGTCCGGCCAGGTCTGCGGATGCACGACCGTGCCCTTGAACTTCGCCATATCGGTCCATTCGGGCGTATAGCCCGCATCGTGACGGTAATAGCCCTGGCACATCCAGAAGAAGTTGGTGGTGAAGCGCAGCCGCTCGCCGGTGTCGATGCGGGTCGCATCGATGGTCCAGAGATTGGTCTCGTTCGACCACTTCGCCGCGGTGATGGTGTGGCGATAGCGGATGTGGCGGGCGAGGTCGTTCTCCTCGATCACCTCGCCCATGTATTTCAGGATCTCTTCGGCACTGGCGATCGGCGCGCTGGTCCACGGCTTGAAGCGATAGCCGAAGGTGTGCAGGTCGCTGTCGGAGCGGATGCCGGGATAGCGATGGGTGGACCAGGTGCCGCCGAAGGTCTTCTGCGTCTCCAGCACCACGAAGCTGGTGCCCGGGGATTGCGTGGTGAGGTGGTAGGCGGCGCCGACGCCGGAGATGCCGGCGCCTGCGATCAGGACGTCGAAGTGCTCTGTGGTGACCGGCTCGGCGGCGCGGATCTGGGTCTGGACGTTCATCTTCCCTGGTCTTCTTGTTTGTTGGTTGTTTGTTGAGCGATGGAAGCAAAACGCCGGAGCCATCGCCCCGGCGCCTGCCGATATCGAAACTAGACTTCGCGGCGGCTGAGGAACGCCAGCCGCTCGAACAGATGCACGTCCTGCTCGTTCTTGAGCAGCGCGCCATGCAGCGGCGGGATCAGCTTGCGCGGATCGCGCTCCCTGAGCATCTCCGGCGTGATGTCTTCGTTGAGCAGCAGCTTGAGCCAGTCGAGCAGCTCGGAGGTCGAGGGCTTCTTCTTCAGGCCCGGAACCTCGCGGACCTCGAAGAAGATCCGCAGCGCCTCTTCCACCAGGCGCTTCTTGATGCCGGGGAAGTGCACGTCGACGATCTTGCCCATCGTCTCGGTGTCGGGGAACTTGATGTAGTGGAAGAAGCAGCGGCGCAGGAATGCGTCCGGCAGTTCCTTCTCGTTGTTCGACGTGATCATCACGATCGGGCGCAGTTTCGCCTTGATGGTCTCACCGGTCTCGTAGACGTGGAACTCCATGCGGTCGAGTTCGAGCAGGAGGTCGTTGGGGAATTCGATGTCCGCCTTGTCGATCTCGTCGATCAGGAGCACCGGGCGCTTCTCGTTGGTGAAGGCCTCCCACAGCTTGCCGCGCTTGATGTAGTTCTTGATGTCGGACACGCGCGCGTCGCCGAGCTGGCTGTCGCGCAGGCGCGACACCGCGTCGTATTCGTAGAGGCCCTGCTGCGCCTTGGTGGTCGACTTGATGTGCCAGGTCAGAAGCGGCGCATCGATCGCCTTGGCGACTTCCTCGGCCAGCACGGTCTTGCCGGTGCCGGGCTCGCCCTTCACCAGCAGCGGGCGCTCGAGCACGATGGCGGCATTGACGGCGACCTTGAGGTCATCGGTGGCGACGTAGTCCTTGGTACCCGTGAATTTCATCTATCTCTTTGCCTTGCTTCGTTCGTTGGCCGGTTCGGCCTCAACATGAAACGACCGCTCTCGCAGCGGCCGTGGGAACTGCAAATTGTTCGATCAGACCCGCCTGATCAGCGACAGGATCACCAGCACGACCACAGCGCCGATCGTCGCATTGACGATGTCGCGGACCGTGCCGCTGCCGAGGCTGACGCCGAGTTGCGGCAACAGCCAGCCGGCCACCAGCGCGCCGATGATGCCGACCACGATGTTGCCGATCAGCCCGAAGCCCGCGCCGCGGACGATCAGCCCCGCGAGCCAGCCGGCAATCGCACCGATCACCAGTGCCGCAATGATGCCCATTCAAACGTCCTGCCCATTGTCTTGTCAGGCGCAATTGTAATTGAAAAAGCCGGGCGGTCTAGGGCGGATTCCGCAGCGCAGCGGTACCCTGAACGGCACTTGGCGCATAGAACGGCAATTGGCGCATAGTATGTCAGGCGTACTGTTTCCGCCCCGCGGAATGACTGTCACCCGCGAGCGACGAGGCCAGCACCGTGCAGTCGCGTCCCCTGCGTTTCGCCTCATAGAGCGCGAGATCGGCCTGGCCGAGCAGTTCGGTCTCGTTCGCAGTCGCAGCCGATCGGCTGGCGATGCCGAGGCTGATCGAGACCACGCCGCGGCGCGCGGCCGGGTTGGCGATCGCCAGCGATCGCACCGTGAGGCGCATCGCTTCGGCGACCTTCTGCGCATCCTCTTCGCCGACGCCGGGCAGGATGATCGCGAATTCCTCGCCGCCGTAGCGCGCCGCCATGGCCGTGGTGTTGGTGGTGGCATCGGCGATCACGCGCGCCACCCGTCTCAGGCATTCGTCGCCGGCCTGATGGCCCTGGGTGTCGTTGAAGCCCTTGAAGTGATCGATATCGAGCATGATCAGGGAGATCACCTCGCGGTCGCGGAACTCGCGCGGCAACGCGCTGTCGAAGCTGCGGCGGTTGGCGAGCGCAGTCAGGCCGTCGGTGGTCGCAAGCTCGGACAGGCGGACGTTCAGCGCGTTGAGCTCGTCCTCCATCTTGCGGCGTTCGGTCACGTCGCGCAGCACGCCGACCACCTCGATCGCGTGATGGTCTTCCGCAATCCCGGCAAGCTTGAAGTTGATCTCGACCCAGACCTCGGTCCCGTCGGCGCGGAAGGTCTTGAATTCGACGGTCTTGGTGGTGGTCCAATTGGTCAGTTCCGATGTCGCCTTGGCGACGTCGGCGAGGTGATCGGGATGCACGAAGTCGAAACAGGATTTGTCGATCAGATCGTCCGGCTTGTGGCCGAGGATGGTCTCGACCGACTGCGACACGAACAGGAAGCGGCCGTCGCGGTCGAGCAGGATCACGACGTCGGCGATGTTGTCGGCGAGCAGCCGGTAGCGCGCCTCACGCTCCCTGAGCGTCCGCGCGACCTTGGCCCGCTTGGCAAACTCCTTGCCCAGCAGGATGGCGAACAGGATGACGCTTCCCATTAGAATGACGGCAACGAACAGGTCGTTGCGCAGATCCTCATGCCATGCGGCGAGCACCTGCGCTTCCGGCAAGGCGACGGTGACCACGATCGGATATTGCGACGCGCGCTCGAAGCCGAGAAACTTGACGCGTCCATCGAACGGCGACGTGGTCTTGCTATAGCCCGTCCGGTCCTGCTGGATCTGCGCCTTGAAGGCCGCGGAAACCTCCGTGTTCCACTTGCCCGCGGGCCAGTGCGCCAGAACGACGCCGTCGAGGCGCAGCAGGGTAATTCCGGCGTGCGGACCGAATTTGAACGCCCTGTAGAAATTGTCGAAGTAGCTGCTTTCGATGGTCGCGAACAGTACCCCGCCGAAGCTGCCGTCCTCCCTGGTGACGCGTCGCGACAGCACGATGGTCGGGTGCCCGGTCAGCCGCGACTGCAACGGTTCGCTGATATGCAGCGAGGTGTCCGTCGAGTCGCGATGGCCGGTGAAATAGCCGCGATCGGCATTGTTGTACGCAGGCAGCTCCGCGGCCGAGGAGTAGATCCGGTTGCCGTCGGGGTCGATGACGCCGATCTCCTTGATCTGCGGCAGCGCATCCGCGGTCTTGCGCAAGGCCGCGTTGAAGCGGTCGACGCGCGGCTTCTGGTATTTCAGCAGGTCGACCATGGCGTTCATGGACACATCGATCGCCTGCACCGAATGGGAGGCGTGTTCCGCCAGCGAATGGGTGAGGTTGCGGATGTCGCGTTCGCCCTGCGACAGGGCCGTGGTGCGCGCCTCGACCGCCTTCCAGATCAGCAGACCGAGCACGAATATGCTCATCGCCGTCACCACGGCGGCGACGATCGCCGTCGGCGAGAACAGTTTCGGCAGCTTGGCGGTGCTGTTGGGCAAGTCGATCGGGTCCACTGGCGTCGTGCCGCTTCCAGTGATCAACGCCCCATCTTAACGTCACGTTTCGCCGCCGGGAGCCGA
The DNA here is from genome assembly GCF_040446015.1 of Bradyrhizobium sp. INPA03-11B. Lineage (NCBI taxonomy): Bacteria > Pseudomonadati > Pseudomonadota > Alphaproteobacteria > Hyphomicrobiales > Nitrobacteraceae > Bradyrhizobium > Bradyrhizobium sp. INPA03-11B. Next base: position 10,801 of record NZ_JASGSR010000094.1, on the reverse strand, counting down.
AGCTGGCCGGGGTGGTTAAGTGAAAGTGAATGGCTGATCCGCCGGAACGGGCGGGGCAGGGGCCCTTGACGGCACCGGCAGGGCGGGCGATTTAAGTAACCATGTTCCTTCAGTTCTTCACATCACTGCGCGACGCCCAGGTCCCCGTGACGCTCCGGGAATATCTGACCTTGATGGAAGCGCTCGACGCCGACCTCGCCGAGCAGACGGTCGAGAACTTCTATTATTTGTCGCGCGCCGCCCTGGTGAAGGACGAGCGCAATCTCGACAAGTTCGACCGCGTGTTCGGCACCGTGTTCAAGGGGCTCGAGAGCCTGCTCGACGCCATGGGCAAGGCGGAGATCCCCGAGGAGTGGCTGAAGAAGCTCGCCGAGAAATATCTCACCGAGGAAGAGAAGAAGCAGATCGAGGCCATGGGCTGGGACAAGCTCATGGAGACCTTGAAGAAGCGGCTCGAGGAACAGAAGGGCCGCCACCAGGGCGGCAGCAAGTGGATCGGCACCGCCGGCACCTCGCCGTTCGGCGCCCATGGCTATAATCCCGAAGGCGTGCGGATCGGGCAGGAGAAGAACCGCAACAACCGCGCCGTGAAGGTGTGGGACAAGCGCGAGTTCAAGGACCTCGACGGTAATGTCGAGCTCGGCATCCGCAACATCAAGGTCGCGCTGCGGCGGCTGCGCAAGTTCGCGCGTACCGGTGCGCCCGACGAGCTCGACCTCGACACCACGATCAAGGAGACCGCCAACCACGGCTATCTCGACGTGCACATGCGTCCCGAGCGGCGCAACGCGGTCAAGGTGCTGGTGTTCTTCGACATCGGCGGTTCCATGGACTCGCATATCGAGCAGGTCGAGGAGCTGTTCTCGGCCGCCAAGAGCGAATTCAAGCACATGGAATATTTCTACTTCCACAACTGCCTCTATGAAGGCGTCTGGAAGCAGAACAAGCGGCGCTTCACCGATCGCACGCCGACCTGGGACGTGCTGCACAAATACCCGCACGACTATAAGGTGGTGTTCGTCGGCGACGCCTCGATGTCGCCTTACGAGATCATGGTCCCCGGCGGCTCGGTCGAGCATGTCAATGAAGAGGCCGGCTCGGTCTGGCTCGATCGCATCACCCGCACCTATCCGCACGCAGTGTGGCTCAATCCGGTGGCGCAGAAGCACTGGGACTATTCGGAATCGACCACCATCATCCGCCGCCTGTTCTCCGAGCGCATGTATCCGATCACGATCGAGGGTCTGGAGAACGCAATGCGGGAGCTGGTGCGGTAATAATTTCCGTCATTCCGGGGCGATGCGAAGCATCGAACCCGGAATCTCGAGATTCCGGATCAGCCGCTTCGCGTCTGTCCGGAATGACGGTGGCAAAAGACAAAGACAGAGGGAGAGCCCCATGCCCCAGAACATCCACCGCGGCATCAAGGTGATGATCGACGAGGCCAATGCCGAGATCGAGACCATCAGCGCGGCCGATGCGATCACGATGATCGGCAAGAACGACGTCGTGATCGTCGACATCCGCGATCCCCGCGAGATCGAGCGCGATGGCAAGATCCCCGGCGCGTTCTCCTGCACCCGCGGCATGCTGGAATTCTGGATCGATCCGAACAGCCCCTACGCCAAGCCGATCTTCCAGGAAGACAAGAAGTTCATCTTCCACTGCGCCGGCGGCCTGCGCTCGGCACTCGCCGCCAAGACCGCAAAAGACATGGGCCTGAAGCCGGTCGCGCATATGGGCGGCGGCTTTGCCGCGTGGCGCGAGGCCGGCGGTCCGATCGAGGCGTGGGAGCCGAAGAAGAAGGGCTGAAGGTACGTTCTCCGTCATTCCGGGGCGCGACGCGAACCCGGAATCTCGCGCGATAACCTCTGGATTCCCCGATGCGCAATTGCGCATCTGCGGTTCACGCTTCGCGTGCCCCGGAATGACATGAAGGAATGATGATGACCGCCACCGACGATCCGCTCGTTTCGACCGAATGGCTGGCCGCGCATCGCGGCGATGCCAACGTCAAACTGCTCGACGCGACCTTCAAGCTGCCGGGTGTGCTGCCGCTGCCGAAGGATGACTACCTCGCCGCGCATCTGCCCGGTGCGGTGTTCTTCGACGTCGATGCGGTGTCCGATCATTCCAATCCGCTGCCGCACATGTTTCCGAGCGCCGAGCAGTTCGGCCGCGACATCGGCGCCCTCGGCGTCAGCAATGCCGACACCGTCGTGATCTATGATTCCGGCGGCTGGGTCGCAGCCCCCCGCGCCTGGTGGATGTTCCTGTCCTATGGCCATCGCAACGTGCGCATTCTCAACGGCGGTCTGAAGAAGTGGCGCGCCGAGGGCAGGGCAGTCGAGAGCGGCGAGGTGACGCCGAAGCCTGCGACGTTCAAGGCGAGCTATGATCCGAAGCGCGTGCGCAGCATCGAGCAGATGATCGCCAATGTCGAAAGCCGCAAAGAGCAGGTGATCGATGCGCGCGCTGCCGATCGCTTCGAAGGCCGCGCGCCGGAGCCGCGGCCGGGCATCCGTGCCGGCCACATCCCGGGCGCCCGCAACGTGCCCTACAGCCAGCTGTTCGATGCCGCGACCGGCGAGATGAAGCCGCTCGACGATCTACGCAAATCGTTCACTGGGGCCGGCGTGAAGCTCGATGCGCCGATCATTACGAGCTGCGGCTCGGGCGTCTCGGCCGGCGTGCTGACGCTTGCGCTCTATCGGATCGGCGTCACCGACACCGCGCTGTATGACGGTTCGTGGTCGGAATGGGGGCAGGCGAGCGGCCCGCCGATCGCGACGGGGCCGGCTTGATCGATACTCCTAAAGCGCGATGAGTTTTGGTTGAATCGGCTTGGCGCGGTCTTGCTTCACCTCTCCCCGGCGGGGAGAGGTCGGATTGCGAAGCAATCCGGGTGAGGGCTCTTGCTCTCTCGATAGACCGTAACCCCCTCACCCGATTTGCTGCGCAAATCGACCTCTCCCAAGGGAGAGGTGAACTTTCGACGCCGTTCCAGCTCAACCTAATCTCATCAGGCTTTAGCGCCGCGTGAGCGGCACCGGGGTCGGATTGCCGAACGGATCGAGCTGCTGCTGAACGGCCTGCCGCACCACCGGCCGCGCGCGGACGATCCGCCGCCGCTCCTTGCGATGGGCCGGCTTGCTGGCCGCATTGCGCTCCGGCTTCTTCGCCTCAGTGGCCTTCGGCGCCGCCGGCGTGTCGACGACGACTTCCGGTCCGCCTAGTGTTGCGATCTTCGTCTCGGCCGCGATGGTCTCGGGTGACGGCGGCGGTGCCGGCTCCGGCGCAACCACCGCTGGTGCGGGTGCTGTGGGCGCGGGCTCGCTGGTTGCGGTGGGCGGATCGGCCACGGCGGCGACCTTGGGTTCGGCAGCGGCCGGCGCCACTTCGGCTGCGGCCGCTGTCGGCTGCGATGCCGGCGACGGATCTGGGGTCGGAGGCTGCGGAGCGATCTCGGCGGATTGCGCCGTTGCCGGCGTCTCCACGGCTGGAGGTTCGACCTTGAGGGAGGCGGGCGGCGGCGCGTCATCCGCCTTCACTGCGGCGAGCTTCTCCGGCTCGGCAGCAGGCGGGGCCTCCGCGGGAGCAGCCGGTTCAGCCACTGCCGGTTCGGCCGCGGTCGAAGGGGCGGGAACGTCCGTCGTCGCCTTGTCCGCAGCGGGTTGATCCACTCGCACCATGGCGAGCACCGGCGGAGCCTCCGGCTGCTGCGCGAACTGCGGCTCGGGCGGGGCCCGGCGGGCCGGAATACTGGCGAATTCCTCATGCGCCGCGCGAAACAGCGCGGCGGCCCCTAACCCGAACACCAGGAGCGATATCGCCAGCACGATCGCGGCGAACAGGAAACGAAGGCCGGGGAGCATGGGCGCGGGTTCCCCCTTCTGCGGGAGGGTCTTTGATGTCGAGGGAACGCGGTGACCACACAAGAAAGCCGGCGTCGCGAACGCGAATCAGGCCGATTCGAAGATATCGCAACCCCCGGAGACTGTTTGTTACAAAATGCGGGTGATTGATGACTTTGGGCATGTGGACAAACAATCCCGACCCATGAGACATCTTTGCCGCAGCGTTGACGGCAAATCACAAATGCCCGAAATAGCCCGGATTTCGCGGATTTGTCTTGAATGCGCCGCTATCTTCCTGCATTGGGCCGTTAACAGTCCGGTGTGGCTTGGGGACTATAATAGAGCAATGATGATCAACCGCATTCTGACGATTTGCGCTGCCACGGCTCTCGGCCTGGCAGGAACTTCGCTTGCGCATGCGCAGCAGGGTTATCCGGCCCCCCAGGGCACTGCCTATTCGACGGCGCCCCAGCCCTATCCGCAGGGCAGCATGCCGGACTTCGACGCCCTCAACGACGATGAAGACGCGCCGCGCAATTCGGCCGCGCTGCCGCCGCCGGGCCCGGTGATGTCGCCGGATGATCCGCGCTATGGCCGCCCGATGAACGCTCCGCCGGCCTATTCCGATCGTGGTGCGCCGTCTGGTCCTGTGATGTCGCCGGACGATCCGCGCTACGGACGCCCGATGAATTCGCAGCCGGTCTATTCCGATCGCGGTGCGCCGACTGGCCCCGTGATGTCGCCCGATGATCCCCGCTATGGCCGTCCGATGGGGCCGCCGCCGGTGATCTATGGCGATCGTCCCGGCGCGCAGCAGGCCAACCGCGACAATGGCGTTCCCGCCGCCGGCGTGTCCTATGGCGACGACCGTGGCGGCATGCGTCCGCCGGAGGGCGTGACTGGAGCCGTGCCGCAGCAGCAGGCGCCGGTCGATGCCAATGGCAAGCCGGTGCAGATCGCGGCGCTGCCGCCGGATGAGCAGCCGGAAGATGGCCCCGCCCAACTGGCGCCGAATCTGCGTCGCCAGGAAGTGGCGTTCGCGACCAAGGAGCCGGCCGGCACGATCGTGGTCGATACGGCCAACACCTACCTCTATTACGTCCTGGGCAATGGCCGGGCGGTCCGTTACGGCGTTCGCGTTGGCCGCGACGGCTTCACCTGGACCGGCGTGCAGAAGATCACCCGCAAGGCCGAGTGGCCGGACTGGCATCCGCCGACCGAGATGATCGAGCGCCAGCCCTATCTGCCGCGCTTCATGGCCGGCGGACCCGGCAACCCGCTCGGCGCCCGCGCGATGTATCTCGGCTCGACCGTGTACCGCATTCACGGCACCAACCAGCCGTCGACCATCGGCAAGTTCGTCTCGTCGGGCTGCATCGGCATGCTGAACGAGGACGTCTCGGATCTGTTTGAACGCGCCAAGGTCGGCACCCGCGTGGTCGTGCTGCCCGGTGGCCCGCCGCCGGGAACGACGACGGCATCCGCCGCGCCGGCGAACCCGATGGCCCCCGCGCAGGCTCAGGCCGCGCCGCTGCCGGGCACGCAGCCGACTTCGGTGCAGCCGCTGCCCGCGCCGGTCACGGTGCGCTAGGCCAACCGGTAAACTCATCATTGAAAAAGGCGCGCCAACAGCGCGCCTTTTTTGTTGCAACGAGCAGGCCTGTCTCGACGTTGCCGCTATGAGGCAATGCGATGCAAGAATCCCGGCAAGAATCTCGGCACGAATCCCGCCTGACCTATCCGCCGCTGAACACGCCGAAGCCGGTCGCCGACGATGTATGGATCATCGACGGGCCGGTAATCCGGTTTGGCCCGCGCTGGCTCGAGATGCCGTTCCCGACGCGCGCGACGATCATTCGTCTGCCGGGTGCGCGGCTCTTCATTCACTCGCCGACCCCGCTGGTGGATGAACTCAAGGCCGAGATCGCGCCGCTCGGCGTGCCGAGCTGGATCATCGGGCCGAACCGCCTGCACTATTGGTGGATACCTGAGTGGCATGCGGCCTATCCCGACGCGCGCGTGTTTCTTGCGCGCGGAATTGCGCAGCAGGCCGGCGGCCGGCTTGCTCTCGATGGCGAGCCGCTCGAGGCGCGGTCGGGCTATCCGTGGGATGAATGGATCGCGACGCTTCCGGTGGCCGGCAGCTACATGACGGAGACCGTGTTCTTCCATTTGGAGTCACGGACCTTGCTGCTGACCGACCTGATCGAGAACTTTGAAGCGGACCGCATTCGATCGCCATTGGTGCGGTTGCTGACCTGGATCGGCGGCGTGCGCGATCCGGACGGCAGCACGCCGCGCGACATGCGGCTGACCTTCTCGCGCGAGCGCGCCGCGTTGCAGGCCGCCGTCGTCCGCATGATCGAATGGAACCCGGAGCGGATCATCCTCGCCCATGGGCGGTGGTACGACCGGAACGGCCGCGCCGAGCTCGAGCGCGCTTTCCGCTGGCTCGGCTAAAGTGCGATGAGATCAGGTTGAATCGTCATCGCGCTTTAGATTCTTGTTTAAGCATGATCTTTTCGGAAAACCCGCTTCGCACTTTTGCGGATCATGCTCTAGCCGCAGCGAATGCTGCGGTCAGGCCAGTCGCCGCGGCGGCTCGCTGCCTTTGGTGAAGGCGTCGATGCAGGCGACCATCTGCTGATAGTGCGCCTGCAAGCTCTCGCGCGTTGCATAACCGAGATGCGGTGTGATCACGACGTTGTCGAGCTTGCGCAGCGGGTGATCTGTCGGCAGCGGCTCGATGGAGAACACGTCGATGCCGGCGCCTGCGATCTTCCTGTTACGCAGCGCTGCGAGGAGGGCGTCTTCGTCGACGATCGGCCCGCGCGCGGTGTTGACGAGATAAGCCGACGGCTTCATGCGCGCGAGATCGGCCGCGCCGACCAGTCCGCGCGAGCGCGGGCTCAGCACGACATGGATGGTGATGATGTCTGATGTGGCGAACAGCTCGTCCTTGCTGGCGTAGCCGACGCCGGCCTCCTTGCATTTCTCCGGCGTCAGGTTGGGGCTCCAGGCGATCACGTTCATGCCGAACACCTTGGCCATGCCGGCGACCTTGCTGCCGAGCTTGCCGAGGCCGATGATGCCGAGCGTCTTGCCCTCGATCTCGGTGCCGGCAAAGGTCTGCCACGGCTCGCCAGCATGCATCCGCGCATTCTCGCGGCCGATGCCGCGGGTCAATTCCAGGATCAGCCCCATGGTCAGCGGCGCGGTGGGATCCTGGCTATATTGGGTGCCGCACAGCACCACCTGGCGCGCCTTGGCGGCGTCCATATCAATCGCGGCGTTGCGCATGCCCGACGTGATCAGGAGCTTCAGCTTGGGCAGCGCATCGAACAGGCTCTTCGGGAACGCCGTGCGCTCGCGCATCGCGCAGATGATTTCGAAATCCTTCAGCTGACCGGCTGCTTCGGCTTCGCTCGCGAACGGCTTGTCGAACACCGTGACCTCGACGCGATCCTCGACCTGTGGCCAGTCGGCCAGCGACAGCGCGATGTCGAAATAGTCGTCGAGGATTGCACAGCGGAGCCGCGTCATCGGAAGGTCCATTCAGGGTGAGGGCAACGGCAGAAAATCGACCGTCGAGATCCCCAATGGTCGCGCGCAATCGGCAGGCGCGCAAGCGGCCGCGGTTTCAAAAAGCGGCGATTGCTACAAAGCTCAGGACGGCTTGCGCGTCTTCGCGGTGCGGATATCGGCGAGCATCGACCGGACCGCAGGCGACAGCGCCATCTGCTTGGCGCGGCAGGCCGGGCCTGGGCCGCGCATATAGTGCAGTTCCGGCCGGTAGGGATTGAAAGCCTTGGCGGCGAAGGCCCGCCAGAAGGCGCGGAATTCGGCGAACAGCGTCGCCTCGGATTTGGTCACCGGGCGCGAAAGCGGTGCTGAAATGATGGTAGCCATGACGTGGCCTCAACTGTTTTAGTCGCGGTTCTGCCGCGAAAATCGCCGTTTTTCGGCGTTGCAGACGAGTTTTGGCCTGATTTATTAAAAGATGGTTTCAATTGTCGTGATTCGGCGCTCACATGGTGTCGAACCCGTAATCACCCGTGGCCAATGGACAGAACGTGGTGAACGGATGGAAAACGCCGGCCCCGCGGTTGCGCTTTCGGGGGCCGGCCGTTACATCGGCGGCAGCAAAATTTCCTCTAAATCGGATCAATTCCAGGGACAGCGGATGGCTCGCCAGTTCATCTATTTCATGCAGGGTCTGACCAAGGCGTACCCGACCCGCAAGGTGCTCGATAACATCCATCTGAGCTTCTACCCGGACGCCAAGATCGGCGTGCTCGGCGTCAACGGCTCGGGCAAGTCGACGCTGCTCAAGATCATGGCCGGTCTCGACAAAGAGTATAATGGTGAGGCTTGGGTCGCCGAGGGCGCCCGCGTCGGCTATCTTGAGCAGGAGCCGCACCTCGACGCAAACCTCTCGGTCCGCGAAAACGTCATGCAGGGCGTCGCCAAGCAGAAGGCGATCCTCGACCGCTACAACGAACTCGCCGTCAACTATTCGGACGAGACCGCCGACGAGATGACCAAGCTGCAGGACGAGATCGAGGCGCAGGGCCTGTGGGATCTCGACAGCAAGGTCGACCAGGCGATGGATGCGCTGCGCTGCCCGCCCGACGATGCCGATGTCACGAAACTGTCGGGCGGTGAACGCCGCCGCGTCGCGCTGTGCCGCCTGCTGCTCGACCAGCCGGAATTGCTGCTGCTGGACGAACCGACCAACCATCTCGACGCCGAGTCGGTGTCGTGGCTGGAAGGCCATCTGCGCAATTATCCCGGCGCGATCCTGATCGTGACCCACGATCGCTACTTCCTCGACAACGTCACGGGGTGGATCCTCGAGCTCGACCGCGGCCGCGGCATTCCCTACGAGGGCAACTACTCGTCCTGGCTGGTGCAGAAACAGAAGCGGCTCGAGCAGGAGGGCCGCGAAGACGCCGCCCACCAGAAGACGCTGGCGCGCGAGCAGGAATGGGTCGCGTCCTCCCCGAAGGCCCGCCAGGCCAAGTCGAAGGCGCGCTATCAGCGCTATGAGGAGCTGCTCAAGAAGGCGAGCGAGAAGCAGACCCAGACCGCGCAGATCATCATCCCGGTCGCCGAGCGGCTCGGCGCCAACGTCGTCGACTTCGAAGGCCTCAGCAAGGGCTTTGGCGATCGGCTGCTGATCGACGATCTCACCTTCAAGCTGCCGCCCGGCGGCATCGTCGGCGTGATCGGCGCGAACGGCGCCGGCAAGACCACGCTGTTCAAGATGATCACCGAGCAGGAGACGCCGGACAAGGGCACCATCACGGTCGGCGAGACCGTGCATCTCGGCTACGTCGACCAGTCGCGCGACGCGCTCGAGGGCAACAAGACCGTGTGGGAGGAGATCTCCGGCGGCAATGAGCTGATCCTGCTCGGCAAGAAGGAAGTCAATTCACGCGGCTATTGCTCGGCGTTCAACTTCAAGGGTGCCGACCAGCAGAAGAAGGTCGGCGCGCTGTCCGGCGGTGAGCGCAACCGCGTGCATCTCGCCAAGATGCTGAAGTCGGGCGCCAACGTGCTGCTGCTCGACGAACCGACCAACGATCTCGACGTCGACACGCTGCGCGCGCTGGAAGAGGCGCTGGAGGATTTTGCCGGTTGCGCCGTCATCATCAGCCATGATCGCTGGTTCCTCGACCGCATCGCGACCCACATCCTGGCCTTCGAGGGCGACAGCCATGTCGAATGGTTCGAGGGCAACTTCCAGGATTACGAAAAGGACAAGATGCGCCGGCTCGGCCAGGACAGCATCATTCCGCATCGCGTGAAGTACAAGAAGCTGACGCGCTGATCGGTTCGAGCGGTCGAGCGCGGCAATCGTGCCGCGTTCGACTGTTCCTTGTTTGCAGGATCGTGACGGCATCGCGGCGCAATCTGCGGCCAGTTGTCGCTTTTCAAGCGCGCGGGATTGCGTAGATAGAGCGCTCCGCAATTTCAATTCCGCGAGCACTCCAACATGTCCGCTGTTTCCGACGCGCGTGCCCCTCTGAAGGGCCGCTCGCTGCGTCCCGTTCCCATGCTGATCTTCGGATCGCGCTGGCTGCAATTGCCGCTCTATGTCGGGCTGATCATCGCCCAGGGCGTTTATGTGGTGCTGTTCCTGAAGGAACTGTGGCACCTGTTCGCCCATGCCTTCGATTTCAGCGAGCAGCAGATCATGCTGGCCGTCCTCGGCCTGATCGACGTCGTCATGATCTCGAACCTGCTGGTGATGGTGATCGTCGGCGGCTACGAGACCTTCGTGTCGCGCCTCAATCTGCAGGGACATCCCGACGAGCCGGAATGGCTCAGCCACGTCAATGCCAGCGTGCTGAAGATCAAGCTGGCGATGGCGATCATCGGCATCTCCTCGATCCATCTGCTGCGCACCTTCATCGAGGCCGGTGCGCTGTCGTCAGGCAAGGGCAACTACACCGAGACCGGCGTGATGTGGCAGACCATCATCCACTGCGTCTTCATCCTGTCGGCGATCGGCATTGCCATCGTCGACAAGTTGTCGAACGATTCGATCGAGGGCGCCAAGCAGCAGTCCGGGCACTGAGCATGATCCGGAAAAGTGCGAAGCGGTTTTCCGAAAAGATCATGCTCGAACAAAGAGCTAGAGCGCGATGACAATTCAACCTGCTCTCATCGGCTTCGGGACCAACGGCGCGGCGTCACCGCGCCGCGCGTGAGCCGAACAAGGCCGGCGCGGATCGGCCGAGCCATTCGGGGATCTGCGCCGCGCCGCGCGGAAATCCGCGGGCCATGGCAAGGATGAACGCGCTCTGCCAGACGCCAAACAGCACCAGCCAACCCAGCAAGGTCGGCAGCCTGACGATTGCACCGTAGATGGTTCCGGCCGCGATGGCGGCGATCCAGGTCACCACGACGCTGTCGATCCGCCTGAACGCGGGGTTGGT